>CAZOIE010000125.1:0-5368 GCA_964579905.1 uncultured Planctomycetia bacterium | reverse complement strand
ATAGTTAAACATAGGAGTTAAAATTGTCTAGGTCAGCGAAAAAAGGTCCATATGTTGAGCCATCGCTTAATAAGAAAATAGAAAGAATGATTAAATTAGGCGATAAGAAACCAATAAAAACTTGGTCAAGGAGCTCAACCGTTATACCTGAGTTTGTAGGTTTCACTTTTTTAGTTCATAATGGGAATAAATTTATTCCAACTTTTGTAACCGAGAATATGGTTGGTCATAAACTTGGTGAGTTTGCTCCGACAAGAACCTTTAGGAAGCATGGAACCAAGACCAAAGACTCAACCGCCTTAAAATAAACTATAGGATTCTTCAAAATGATTTCAAAGGCAATTTTAAGATTTGCTAGGGTAGCACCAAGAAAAGTAAGGCAGATTATTCCGCTTGTAAAGGGTGAAAATGTAAATAAGGCCCTTGCTATTCTGCAGAATACTAATAAGGCTGCAACGAAGACTTTATCGAATCTCATAAATTCGGCAATTGGGAACGCAAAAAGGAACCCGTCAATCAATGTTGATGATTTATTTATATCAAAGTTGCAAGCTGATGAGGGTCCTATGCTTAAGCGATATAAAGCCCAGGCTATGGGAAGGGCAACAATGGTTAGAAAAAAAATGAGCCATATTACCGTTGAGCTGGATGTTGCAGAAAAGAAAATAAAGCAACAGGTAGTTCCAGAAATAAAAAAAAGGAAAGGTGTTGCACAAAAGAAGAGGTAAATTATGGGACAAAAGGTACACCCCTTAGGATTCAGATTAGGAATAAATAAGACATGGGATTGTCGATGGATTTCAAAGAACAAACAAGAGTTTGCTGATTTTCTCCATGAAGATCTTAAGATAAAAAAGTTTATTAAGAAAAGGCTAACTCAAGCGGCTGTTTCAAAGGTTGAAATCGAACGAGCGAGCGACAAACTTCGTATTATTATCTACACAGCTAGACCCGGATTGATTATCGGTAGAAGGGGTGCAGACATAGAAAGATTACGTGAAGATGTTCAGAATTTTACAGAAAAAGAGATTTTTATTGACATAAAAGAGATCAAAAATCCTGCCTTAGAGGCTCAACTTGTTGCCGAGAATGTTGCATTTCAGCTTGAAAGAAGAGTAGTCTTTAGAAGAGCCATGAAGAAAGCGGTAGCCAATACTATGAACGCTGGAGCTGGTGGAATAAAGGTAATCTGTGCCGGCAGGTTAGGTGGTGCTGAGATGTCCAGACAAGAAAGCTACAAAGTAGGTAAGGTGCCTCTACATACACTAAGAGCAAACATTGACTATGGATTTGCCGATTCTCATACTACCTATGGGCTTATAGGGGTAAAGGTATGGGTTTATAAAGGCGATATCCTACCAAAGCGAAATATTGAAAAACAGGAAACAGGATCCAAGGATTTAGATAAGCCTGTTCAATAATTTGGAGAATTAAAAATGCCCTTAATGCCAAAAAGAGTAAAGTATAGAAAATCACATCGTGGAAAGCGTAGAGGAATTGCCACTAAGGGGTATAATATATCATTTGGTGAGTTCGGTTTGCAGGCACTTGAAAATGCTTGGATAAAGAATACACAGATCGAGGCTGCAAGGGTTGCTTTGACGCGCCATATAAAAAGAGGCGGTAAGATTTACATTAGAATATTTCCTGATAAATCTGCTACCAAAAAACCTGCTGAAACCAGAATGGGTAAAGGTAAGGGAGCACCAGATCATTGGGTATGCGTAGTTAAGCGTGGCAAGATCCTATTTGAAATTGAGGGTATACCTCAACAGCTTGCAAAGGAAGCAATAAGATTAGCTGCTTATAAATTACCTTTAAAAACCAGATTTATAACTAGAGTAAAAGGAACTCATAAATAAAAATGAAACATTTTAAATCAAACGAAATTGTGGAGTTAGGGCCAGAGGAGTTAGACGTAAAGCTAAAGTTTTTACGAGAAGAATTATTTAAATTAAAGAGTCAGTCCAAGTCTGGAAGTGTTCCAAATCCGAGCCAGATAAAGATAATTCGTAGGAATATTGCACGAATCCTAACTCAATTAAGATTAAAGGAGAATAATTCCAAGAAATGAGTACGCAAAGGGGTAAAAGAAAAGAGAAGATAGGTGTAGTGATTGCCGATAAGATGAACAAGACGGTTGTTGTTAAGTGTGACAGGTTGACCAAACATACAAAATACAAAAAGTTCATTAGGCGTTCTAAAACATTTATGGCGCATAATGAGGAAAATCAGGCTAAATTAAATGATAAGGTAAGAATTTGTGAAACCAGACCACTCTCAAAACAGAAACGCTGGAGGATTACAGAGGTTTTAAAATGATACAGATAAGATCGATTCTTAATGTTGCGGATAATACGGGGGCCAAGAAAGCTTCCTGTATAGGTGTTATAGGTAAGTCCGGTAAAAAGATTGCTTGTATCGGGGATGTTATAACGGCAAACGTAAAAGAGGTTTCACCGGTATCTAGCGTTAAAAAGGGTGAGGTTGTAAAGGCAGTTGTTGTAAGAACTCATAGTCAAATAAGAAGAGATGATGGATCATATCTTAAGTTTGATAGCAATGCTATTGTTATTATAGATCCACAGCTTAATCCACGTGGAACTAGAATCTTTGGGCCAGTTGCTAGAGAGTTAAGAGATAAGAATTTTATGAAGATAATTTCACTTGCTCCGGAGGTTATTTAACTAAAATGATGCATATTAGAAAAGATGATACAGTTTTTGTAAATACTGGTAAGGATAAAGGTAAGACTGGTAAGGTAATAAAGATATTTACCGGTGAGAAAAAAGCCCTTGTACAAGGTATTAACTTCCTAAAAAAACATCAGAGAAGAACACAGCAGGATCAGCAGGGAGGTATAATCCAAAAGGAAATGCCGATACATATTTCAAACCTATTGCTTGTTTGTCCGAAATGCAATAAACCAACAAGGTCGAAAGTTAACATCCTTGGAGATGGTTCAAAACTTAGATCTTGTGTTAAATGTAAGGATACTATAGCGTAATGGCAGATACCGTTTTAAATACTCCAAGATTATTGGAGCACTATAAACAGTCAATAGTTCCATCTTTAAAGGAAAAGTTTAGTTATAAGAATTCACTTGAGTGCCCAAAGATTGAGAAGATAGTATTAAATATTGGATGTGGCGAGGGTGCTTCTGATATTAAAATCCTTGAATCGTTAGCTTCTAACCTTGCACTTATAACAGGTCAAAAGGCCGTAATTACCAAAGCAAAGAAAGCTATCGCAAATTTCAAAATTAGAAAGAACATGCCTATAGGCTGTAAGGTTACATTAAGACGTAGGATTATGTATGAGTTTTTGGATAGACTTATTTCCGTTGCCCTTCCAAGAATTAAGGATTTTAGGGGTTTATCACGTAGCTCTTTTGATAAAGATGGTAATTTTGCCTTCGGCTTGACGGAACAGCTTATATTTCCTGAAATAGATATTGATAAGGTTCAGAAGATTCAGGGCATGGATGTTATTATTAGAATAAAGAATTCAAAGAGTAAGGAGCAATCCATAGAGTTGTTAAAGCAATTTGGGTTTCCTTTTAGACAGTAGGGAGTTTTATGGCAAAGACATCATTAATACAAAAATGGAAAAGGCCTGCGAAATTCAGTACAAGAAGATATAACAGGTGTCGTATCTGTGGGAGGTCTAAGGGTTATTTGAGAAGGTTCCAGATGTGCAGAATATGTTTTAGAGAATTGGCCTCAAAGGGCGAGGTTCCTGGCGTTACAAAGGCTAGCTGGTAATTTTTAGGAGGTTTTAATGGCGGTTACAGATCCAATTAGCGATATGCTGACAGTAATTAGGAATGGTTCAATGGTTAAGAAGGAAACCGTTGAATTTCCAGCATCAAAACTATCAGGTGAGATATTACGTATTTTAAAGGATGAAGGGTATATTAAGAATTATCGTCTATTGAAGGATAGTAAGCAGGGTATATTTAGAGTTTATTTGAGATATAGGCAGGATAAGAGTCCGGCTATCAAGAATCTTCGCAAGATTTCAAAGCCTGGGCTGAGAACTTATACAAATAAAGATAAGGTTCCTAATGTATTAAGGGGTTTTGGTATTGCCATAATTTCTACATCAAAGGGTGTTATGTCAGGTAAAGATGCAAAGCGCCAAAAGATAGGTGGAGAGGTACTCTGCTATGTTTGGTAACCTAATAAGAGGATAAGTTATATGTCTAGAGTTGGTAAAAAACCTATTAGTATTCCTAACAGCGTAAAGATTAAAATCGATACTAATAAGATATTTGTAGAGGGTCCTAAGGGAAAGCTTGATTTTGTCTTTCCTGAGGTATTGGAAATTAAGGTCGAAGATTCAATACTTTCCATAAGTAATAAATCTAGCTTTAAGAAGGATGGGGCACTCTATGGCCTTACGAGATCTATCGTAAATAATATGGTGGTAGGTGTAACAGATGGTTTTTCAAAGGAGCTTGAGATACGGGGGGTGGGATTTAGGGTACAGGTACAGGGCAAGAAACTCTCCTTAGCACTGGGATTTTCCCATCCAATTGACTATGATATACCCGAGGGTATTACTATAGAAACACCTAAGCCGACCAATGTTATCGTAAAGGGCATTGACAAAATGATGGTCGGTAAAGTTGCTAGTAAGATACGTTCATTCTATAGGCCAGAGCCTTATAAGGGGAAGGGTATAAGGTATGTTGATGAGAATGTAAGAAAGAAAGCGGGAAAGACTGTCGCGTAGCAAGTTAATCTAATCCAAAAATTAAAAAGCAATGAAAAAAATATCATTAAGAGTAAAAAGACATAGACGGATAAGAAAGAAAATCGTTGGAACCAGTGCAAGGCCAAGGCTTAGTATAAATAGAAGCCTTAATCACTTATATGCACAGCTTGTTGACGATTTAAACGGTAAAACACTTCTATTTTTATCGACGAATAATAAGGAGTTTAGAAAATCTGATTCGCGCACCGGCAATGTGAAAATAGCACAGGTTCTTGGTGAGCATTTTGCAGATTTAGCTATCTCAAAGGGAATAAAGGAAATAGTTTTTGATAAGGGCGGTTATTTATATCATGGAAGAGTAAAAGCATTTGCTGAATCTATGAGAAAAAAGGGTTTAGTTTTCTAAAGAAGGAGAAATTAAGAAATTGGAAGAGATTAGGAATCAGGAAGAACAACTGTTTGAAAAGGTAGTTTCTGTTAACCGAGTTGCCAAGGTAACCAAGGGTGGTAAGAAGATGCACTTTTCTGCTTGTGTTATAGCAGGTGACGAAAAGGGAAACGTTGGTTTTGGTTTAGGAAAGGCAAACGAGGTTGCAGAGGCGATTAGAAAGGGATTGAATCATGCAAAGAAGTATATGATAAGAGTCCC
>CAZOIE010000124.1:0-5377 GCA_964579905.1 uncultured Planctomycetia bacterium | reverse complement strand
ATGAAACAAAAGGTCTGTTGTTGAAGGAGCTTCTGCGTAATGGTTTCAGCGACGATGAAATAATGGAGGTTGTCGCCAGGAGGATACATTTGAAGAAAACCATTGATTACAGGCTATATGAATCTCAGCATTCATATATGTGTAGCATAGGAGGCTAGAGTAATGATAGACATAGGCAAGAAGAATATTACACGAAGAGAGGCGATTGTAGAGGGAAGGATTAAGTTAAAACGGAGTGTTCTTTCGGCAATAAAAAGAAATAAGGTTCCCAAGGGAGATGTCTTGAACGCCGCAAGGATTGCAGGAATATTGGCTGCCAAGAAAACCCCACACATAATACCGTTGTGTCATCCCATATCGGTAGAGCATATAGATATACGCTTTTTGTTTGAGAAAGATAGCATAAAGATTGAGGCTGTGGTGTGTGCTGCGGCAAAGACGGGCGTTGAAATGGAGGCTTTGGTTGCTACGTCGGTTGCGGCACTTACCATATACGATATGTGTAAGCCGATGGATAAAGATATGATAATATGTGATATGAAGCTCGTCAAAAAGACAGGCGGAAAAAGTGGAGTATATATTAGAAAAAAAGTAGGCCAAAAGAAATCGTAAAGATAAAAAAGGGAGTGTTATAGCATGAAAAATGAACAAAAGGAACAAGACCTTAAAAACAACAAGAATGTTGAGCAGGTTGACCGAAGGTATAAAGTAATAGTATTGACTATAAGCGATAAATGTTCAAAAGGTCAGAGGGAGGATAAGAGCGGTAAGATCGTTAAGGATCTTACCGATAATCTACCGAGTGAGATTGTGAAGTATGAGGTAATACCTGATGAGCCTGAGATGATAAAGCAGAAACTTATCGGCTATTGCGATGAACTAAAGGTAGATTTGGTGCTGACAAACGGTGGCACTGGTTTTACAACAAGGGATATTACTCCGGAGGCGACGAGAGAGATTATTGAGAAAGAAGTGCCGGGTATTGCTGAGGCTATGCGGTTTGAGGGGTTTAAACTAACGAAAAGGGCAATGCTTTCAAGGGGCATATCAGGCATAAGAGGCAAAACGCTAATAATTAACCTGCCGGGTAGTTCAAGGGGCGCAAGAGAGTCTTTAGAGGCAGTATTGGAAGAATTACCGCATGGATTGGATATGCTAGCAGATAGGGAACATTAATTATGATTTTGATTAAATTGTTCCTCACATTTTTAGAATCGGACTTTTTGCCATAGGGGGTGCGTATTCTTTTTTACCGCTAATTGAAAAAGAGGCCGTAGAGAAGTACGGCTGGCTTACCAAGAGCGAATTTTTAGAAATACTGGGCATGGTTAAAGTAATGCCAGGAGCTATTTCCATTAAATATGCTACATATACTGGATATAAGATAGCCGGAGTCTACGGGGCGATAGTTGCAAACCTGGGAAATCTTTTTGCTCCGATACTGATTATTATTTTTAGCTCAATATTTTATTTCAAATATAAGGATCTACCTTATATTAAGGCAGCCTTCAGAACAATTCAACTAGCAGCCTTTGCAATGATACTTGCCGTGGCTTTTAAGCTTATAGACATTAATCTGCTGTTTCAATTTAAAAGCATAATAATAGTGATAATCTCTTTTTCGCTATTTATGTATACAAGAATACACCCCGCCCTTATAATTCTTGTTGCTGGTGTACTTGGAGCTGTAAGTACTTTTATTAGACATTAAAAAGATAACGGAGGTATAAATGGCAAGGATATTGATTATTGACGATGATCCTGATATTGTTGAATCAACAAAGATCGTGCTTGAAAGCGAAGATTTTGAGGTTGACACTGCCTCCTCGGGCAGCGAGGGAATGAAGAAAGCAAAACTGAATAAACCGGATCTTATTATACTCGATGTCATGATGGAGACAGGTGATAAAGGATTTGATGTGGCAAGGAATCTAAGAAAGGAATCCGGCTATGAAAATATCCCTATACTTATGATAACGTCATTAAAGGAGAAAACAGGAATAGATTTCAAGAAAGAAGCAGGTGATGAGACATGGCTTCCGGTAAGTGATTACTGTGATAAACCATTAAGACCGGATGAACTTATCTTTAAGGTGAAAAATCTTCTAACGAAGAAACGATAATACTGTATGAAAATTAGGCAACCAAGGGATAAATTCTCCGAGCGAGTTCTTTGGCTCATAAAGCTAAGATGGTTAGCTGTTTTAGGTGTATTTTTTACAGTTCCCTTCGCTACACTTTTTCTTAAACTTCCCATCAAAACACCCCCCATACTGATTATAGCAGTACTGCTTTTTTTGAGTAATTTAGCATACCTTTTTCTGGTGAGCCGGGCGCAAAAAAAAGAGGGTGCTGATTTATCCAAGGCAAACAGCAAAATAGCAAACCTGCAGATTTTTCTTGATCTAACTTTTTTGGCGACACTCATACATTTTTCAGGAGGCATTGAAAATCCGTTTATATTTTATTTTATATTCCACATGATTATTGCCAGTATTCTACTGAGCCGTAAAGCCTCTTTTTTACAAGCCACCTATTCTGTAGTTCTCTTTTCCTTAATAGTATTTGCTGAGTATCTGGAGGTTTTACCTCATTATTGCCTACGGGGCTTCGTACCTGCAACCCTCCACAGCAACATTTTACATATCTTCGGGGTTTCGTTTGTCTTTATAAGCACAATATATATAGCGGTATATATGGCAAGCTCTATTACCAAAATCTTAAGAAAACGCGAAAAAGATTTGGAAAAGGCAAATCTTATGCTAAATGAAAAAGACCGGATAAAAAGCGAGTATGTTCTAAGGGTAACCCATGATATAAAAGAGCATCTTGCTGCAATACAGAGCTGCATTGAGCCTGTAACCGAAGGAATTACCGGTTCCTTAAATGAAAAGCAAAAGGATTTGCTGTTCAGAGCCGAAAAGCGAGCAGGGAAACTCTTATTTTTTGTAAGGGCGCTTCTTGAGATTACTAAGATAAAATTGACAAGGGAGCTGAAATTAGCGGAATTTTCATTTAGAGAGTCCATGAAGGGTATTTTAGAAGACATAAACCTAAGGGCAAAAAACAAAAATTTAAACTTTAACTTTGAATTGGACCCCGCTATCGACAAGGTAAGGGGGGTGCGTTTATATATTGAAGAAGCTATCTTGAATCTTTTGGCAAATTCTATCAAATATACGCCCGAAGGCGGAGAAATATATTTTGAGGCAAAAGGAAGTAAAGATATTATATTAATCAAAATAAAAGATACTGGCATAGGTATCCCTGAGGAGGATTTGCCGCATATATTTGACGAGTTCTATCGCGCAAGCAATGCAAAAGAAAAAGAGAAGATGGGTACAGGTTTAGGTATATCGATAGCCAAGAAAATAATAGAAATGCACAAAGGAAGAATATGGGTTGAGTCGGAAAAAAATAAAAGAACGGTTTTTTTTATTGAATTACCTATATGTTTATAATATAATTTTTGTCCTATGAGAACAAAAACATTTTTAGGCGGCTATAGTTTTAGAAGATTTGCAGGTCAGCCCAACGATACTATAGTTTCACTTGAGGCTCCCTCAAGCGTGATTGTTCCGCTTGCCCAGGGTTTTGGCACAGCCCTTTCACCCATTGTAAAAGTAGGCGATATTGTAGAAGCTGGTCAGATTATTGCCCGTGATGATGATAGGATTTCCTCGCCGATACACTCCCCGATAAACGGAAAGGTAGTTGACATTAAGAATGTGAACTACTTTGCAAGGGAAGTTGCCATGGTGGTAATTGAAGGTAACGGCCTAGATAAATGCTGCTTGATTGAGGGGTATTCTGAAAACTGGAATAAATTACAGACTGAGAAAATCGAAGAGATTCTTTATAGTTCAGGCGCTACTTCCTTGGATAGAGAAGGTATACCCACTCGTTTTAAGAGCTCTATTATCAATCCGGACAAGGTGGAGGATTTGATTATACATGGTGTTGGGTCTGAGGCATATAACTCGTCCTTAGAGGTTTTTTTAAATGGAAAAGGACTTTTTAGATTTGTGGAAGGGATTAAAATTCTAAAGAAGATTATGCCGCAGGCGACGGTCCATCTTGCATTAAACAAAGAGAAAAAAATTATCCTGGAGAGAGCCAAGAAATTAACTTCCAATTTGGATAAATTTAAATTGCATTCTGTAGTCCCGAAATATCCTCAGGGCTATGACGAGGTCCTGGTTCCCACGCTTCTTAATAAGAAATTTCCCTATGGTTATTCCGCTGCTAATGTAGGCATTGTTGTGCTAAAAATTCAGGCAGATAATCACGTTTTTGAGGCGGTAACCATGGGGAAAAATGTGATAGAAAGGGAGATTGCGCTTTGCGGCCCCTGTTTTAAGGAAAATGTTCATGTTAAGGCAAAGGTAGGCACTTCGCTGGAGTTCATATTAAATGGACGCCTCAGGGATAATAATGTTAGAATCGTGTTGAACAGCCTTCTCACAGGTCCTGAGATCGATGATCTTTCCATTCCCATAGACAGGACATTTTCTCAGATTATTGCATTGCCTAATAACAAAAAAAGAGAGCTTTTTGCGTTTATGAGGCCCGGTTTTAGGAAGGATTCACACTCTCGTGCTTTTGCATCGCATTTTCTTAATATAAAGAAATCTGCCGATACCAACCTTTGCGGCGAGGAAAGACCGTGCATACAATGCGGTTATTGTGCGGAGGTTTGCCCCGTTAGAGTTATACCCAATCTGCTCTACAGGTATTATAAATCAGGTGTTAATGAGACCCTTATGAGGTATGGCATATTCAACTGCATTGATTGCAATCTTTGCACATATGTTTGCCCTTCCAAAATACCCTTATCCAAGTGTTTAAAGGACGCCAAGGCAAGGTTGATAGAATCTGGATGCGACCATTCATTGTGCATACTGCCCAGATTTAACTTAATGGGTCTCAAGGAGTATAAAGGAGTAAAGGTCACAAGGTGAAAATCTTAAAACAAGTTTTAGAGAAAACATCCGAGTTTGTCAAGAAAAGTCCTCTTCTTAGGAGGTTTCATCCAATAGTTGAGGCTACCGATGAGTTCTTTTTCGGAACGGATAAAATAGCCCCTTTCGCCCCGCATATTTTGGATGGCATTGATATCAAAAGGTATATGAGTTTCGTAATAGTAGGTTTGGTCCCTGCAACAATTGCATCATTATATTTTTATGGGCTTAGGGTTTTAGCTATCATAGCAATATCCTATTGTGTTGGCGGAATGGTTGAGGTAATGTTTTCAATAGGCAGAAAAAAGCCCATCTATGAAGGGTTTTTGGTTACAGGGCTTATTTTTCCTTTAATACTGCCGTCTACAATCCCACTTTGGATGGTGGCTGTAGGGATAGCCTTCGGTGTATTTTTC
>CAZOIE010000123.1:0-5392 GCA_964579905.1 uncultured Planctomycetia bacterium | reverse complement strand
TCAAGCTGGAAAAACATATTCAAAGGACCAAGTGCCTGCTTAGAAAAAGTAGGATTGATAAAGCAAGAAAGAATGCTGACGATTCCTACCCATAGAAGTAACATAGAGCCTGATTTTCTAATAATCAAATTACCGATAAAAAAGGAAAATATTAATACTAGGCCTAGGAAAAAATACAAGTGCATATTAACCCAGAGGACTTGAAAAATAGGTAAAAGCCAGATTAATTTATTACTTCTGGCTTGCTGGTAACCTGAGAGAATAAAAAAATACACACAGATAAATAGTAGGCTAAAAAGATGCGGTAGAAAGGAAAATCTCGGCTGTGCTACAAAAATCACAAGCAGGCCAAGTAGTCCAAGAATTAAATAATTACCCTTATAATACCCTGCTTTAAGTAGTAGCGCTAAGATGCCTACTAATATAATCACCTTAAATATAATAATCCCATTTGCCCCGAATAAATCATACACCTTATAAATTGTAACGCGTGATAGCCAATCGGCATTAAGCCATTCGCCCTCAGGGACAGATGATAAAAAAACACTGCTTTGAACAAGCTTTCCCGTCTCTAAAATCTGTTCTCCAACCTTCAGATGAGCCCAAATATCAGGGTTCTCAACAGGATAAACTGAAAGGATAATCAATAAGGCAAATAGGCCAAAGATAACAAAGTACTTAAACATCCTATCTGTAGCCATAAAAAATTTACTGTTTAAGAAATCAAACTCTTCTATCTGTTCCATATCTAATTCTAAAGCTCCCTGGTATAAAGTGCCGCTTTAAGAAATTCATTCTTGCCAATTTCTACATCAATCCTCTTTACAAACTTAAAATTACCAAAGTCCGCTGGATCATTTACTAATCTAGACCAAATCTGCCTGCTATAATTATCAACAAATAAATCATCAAAAATCAATAATGCATCCACTCTGCTATATTTTTCTAAATCCTCTAGCGATTCAAGGTTCATTGGATAATAAATCGTCCTCCTTCTTCCGTACCAAGTTCCCCATGCATCTATATTGGTTACAATTATATCGTTGGGTTTCGTATGAGACTTGAAAACCTCCCCTATGCTTTGATAAACACTTACTTTATTTTTATACAACTCTCTATTAAACAAAAAGTTCTTTGCAATCCCAGGAAGAATGAATATAAGCATAATAGCCAAAACCAAAATATTCAAATAACTTTTCCTTCTGGAATATTTTGAGGGCAGCGATTTAAAAAGCCTGATGAGCATATCTGTGGCAAAAATCATCAACAGCGGCACAAATGGATGCCAGTACCTCATCTCAAGTGTTGTAATTGTAAAAAGGTTAAACACCAATACAATTAATAAAAGTAGGGTCAACATAGAATGTAAGAGTCTGGGTTGTTTTTGAGGTGGGCGTTTAAATAAACTAACAATAAATAAAACGGTTAAAAATGGTGACATCAATGTAAAAATCCAATTTATACTGTTTAAATTGGCATTTAAATAAAAGAAGCTTTTTAGAAAAAGCTGTAGATTCAATATGACCTTTTTGAAGATTAAGGGGCTATACTTTACTACCATATGAAAATCGATATTATCGAGGGTACGCATTATCTGACCCGCAGGATAAATTTCGGTATTAAAAAGAAAGGGGTTCCAAAGCATATTCTTGAAGGAGCAGTTTTCAGTCAATAGGAAAACCAATAACCTATGGAAGAGTTGGTTTATTAATAAAAAACCAAGTAAAAAGAATCCAAGTCCTTTTAATCTTTTGGTTTTTTCCTGGGAGAAATAAATAAAACACATCAATGCAGGCATATAAAGTAGGGCTGCGTTACGCGTCATGGCACAAAGTCCCAACAATAGCCCTGAGACAAAAATATAACCCTTATCATTGGCATTATAAAGGAAATATAAAGAAAGTAGGAAAAAACATATAAAGAGGGGCTCACTAAGACCCGATGTACTGTACCAGAGCATCTCCTGGGTCAATGAGTAAAACAACGTTGCAAAAAAGGCCACCTCTTCATCAAATATCTTTCTGGCCAATATATAAACAAGAAAAACCGAGATAAGGAAAAATATGCTGGTAAGAAATATCATGGCCTGATCACTTTTGCCGAAAACAAAAAATGAGATGGCTGAATATAGAGAGTGTAGTGGTGGCTTATATGAATACCACAATCCCCCCTGCTCTGTTTCATCTGCATGTTCTGTATAGCGAAAATACTCTGGATAAACAAAGCTAGTACTTAAACCTCTTCCATCTAATAGGCTACGAGCGGTATCTGCATAGATCGCCCCGTCAATATAAGTAAGATGTTGGGGATGGGAATAGAAATGAAAGGCAAAGCTGGCTAAAACAACTACTATTAATAAAATTAATTTTTTATTCAAACTATTTTCTGCCTAGATACTTTTGTTTCCTTGTGCAATGTTTTGATCTCTTTTAGTATATTAAATACCACTTGCGGCTTAGGGATATTCATAAAGCCGGAGAAATAAGTACCCCCGGCAATTCTTGGAAAATGTTTTACCCCATACTCGATTATCTGGTATCCATTAAGCTGCGTTTTAAGAAGAAGCTCCGCATCGGCAAGTCCCGTCTTACAATTCAAAGTTACCTTATCAAATATACTCTTCTTGCATAACTTAAAGGCACAATCGATATCCCTCTCCTCTAAGCCGAACAATACCCTTAGGATAATATTATATACCTTGGAGGCTATTTTTCTCATTACAGGATCCTTCCTGTGTCTTCTGTATCCGGCAATCATATCTACATAATCAACAAAAGGTAAGATCGATTTAAGTTGCCTTATATCAAACTGCCTGTCTGCATCGGAATAAAAAACACGGTCAAACCTTGCACTCTCATAACCCAATTTCATGGCCACGCCGTAACCCCTCTCATCCTTCTTCTGGTATACTAGCTTAACATGCTCATCCTTTGCCACCCAAGCCTTTACTATCTCATCGGTTTTATCTGTTGAACTCTCATATAACACAATTATTACTTCATATTTATCGCTCAAGGTCTTCAATAACGAAAGTGCAGAAGAGATTACATAATCAATATTATCCTCTTCGTTAAATGCGGGAAAAAAAGCGCTAATTCCTCTCTGTGGCTCACTCATTTTTTATCTTCTCCTTGAAACACAATGAGATAAGATGGGCCAAAACAACATGAAACCCCTCTACCTGCCCATAGTCATTATTACTAATAATAATATGCTTATCCACCACATCTTTTAACTTACCTCCTCCAAAACCAATAATTCCGACGGTATTTGCGCTATGCTTACGCGCATACTCCATTGCTTTTAGTATATTATCAGAATTTCCCGAGGCGGTTATTCCCATAACAACATCTCCCTCATTAATCATATTCTTAAGCTGTTCTCTAAACACCTCGGTATAATCAAGGTCATTACTAATGGCGGTAATAAGGGCCATATTATCATTTAAGCTCATTGCCTTTAATCTAGGCTTGCCTTCCAGAATGGTCCCCTTGCTTAAATCGCATGCAAAATGCGATGCTGTTGAGGCGCTTCCGCCATTGCCAAAAATAAAGACCTGCTTATTCTTTTTATATGCATCGTAGATAAGCTCAACTATATTTTCTAACTTGTCAATCTGCACCGAATCCAGTATCTCTTCAAGTTCCCTAATATACTGAGCAATAAATTCTTTCACTTAATTTCTCCTTATCTTATCCAACATAGATGATTCTACTGCCGTGTAGATCAAATTCAAAAGGGAATTCTCGCAATTTCCCAAGAGCCTTTTTAACAGCTTGCTGTTTGTCTTTTTTACAATATAAAAGAAGAAATCCTCCGCCTCCTGCTCCCAAGATTTTACCTCCCAGAGCACCTGCCCTATGCGCCGCTTCATAACACTCATCTAACTCACCATTACTTATACCGGCTGCAAGCTGCTTCTTATGAAGCCATTCTTGATGTAATAAGTCTCCAAACTCATCCAAATCTTTCTCTTTTATTAAGACCTCTCTCATGTCATACGAAAGCTTAGCCATCTTTTCTAAAACCTCAAGTTTTTTTTCTGTGTTCTTCTTCTGATTCTTCAAAATACTACTGGCTGACCTTAGCGTTCCTGTGAAGAAAAGTATCAGGCTGGAATTAAGCCTATCCTTTAACTCTTTTGGGCAGATAATCGGATCTACAAACACATCTTCATCAGTATTAAACTGAATATGTGACAATCCCCCATAAGCTGCAATATATTGATCCTGTTTTCCTATGGGTTCTTTTAGTATATCTATCTCTATTTGGCAGGCCTGGCTTGCTAATTCCTCAGGGGTTTTATGGTGTTCCTGATATGCATAAAGAGCATTTAAAAGACCAACGGTAAAGCTGCTTGAAGAACCCATGCCAGAGCCCGCGGGAACATCGGCTATAGAGGTGATCTCAATTCCTTTATCGATACCAGTTAACTTCAGCGCCTCCCTTACCAATGGATGTTTAATCTGGTCTACATCAGATACTATCTCGGTCTTTGAATAACTCACCCTAATAGTATCATCAAATCTCTTATTTACCGTTATATAAACATACTTGTCTATAGCTGTAGCTATTACCGCTCCCTGTTTATGAGAATAAAAATCCTTTAAATCCGTACCTCCTCCGGCAAAACTTATTCTATACGGTGTGCAAGAAATAATCATTACAAAATCTCCTCTATAATCTCGATCCTCTCTGGTGTACCTATATCATAAAATCTGTTTGGGCTGATATAACCTAGCAGTTCTCCTTCATCTATTAGCGGAAAAAAGACTGCTTCGTCCATCGCCATAGCCCTATCAGGCTCTACTAAAGCTAATACCTCTTTCCTAAATGCTAGAACGCCTGCTTCTACAAATTGCAGGCTTGTATCCGATCTGTCGCCCTTTTTATAGCTAGTAACAATAAGATCCTTGTCCAGGGATACATTGTTCGGGACGCCCGTATCCTCATTCTTGTTATCGTACACCACCATAAGGACTCTCTTCTTGGCCTTCTTAAAATATAACTCTACATCACCATAATCCAAGGAAAGATAGCTGTCCCCATAGACAACAAAGAACTCCTCTTTTAGTAGTGCCTCTGCCTTTTTTAAGGCTCCTGCCTCACCGAGCGGTTTATCCTCGACAGAGTATTGTATCTTCACTCCAAAATCGCTGCCGTCTTTAAAGTAATCCCTTATTTGCTTTTCAAGATAGCCAACCAGTAGCAGAATATCTGTTATTTTATAGGATCTTAAAAGCTCCAGCTGATGCTCAAGAAAGGGCTTACCCTTTACGGTAATCATAGGCTTGGGAACCTCATAGGTAAGCGGTCGAAGCCTGGTACCCAATCCCCCAGCTAATATTACTGCTTGCATATTTTTATTATAATTGCTTTAACAATGCCTTAA
>CAZOIE010000122.1:0-5424 GCA_964579905.1 uncultured Planctomycetia bacterium | reverse complement strand
TCTATACCAAGTTATCACCAATACTAAGGTCTCACAACAACCCAGATCTATACAAGAGTGAGCCCTACGTACTCCCAGGCAACACCGATGGCCCGGAATCCCCCTACTTCGGAAGGGGCGGTTGGTCCTGGTATACAGGCTCCAGCGCCTGGCTATTTAAGGTACTTACAGAATACATGCTAGGCATAAGGCCCACATATGAAGGCCTATTAATAGATCCCTGTATCCCAAGAACCTGGTCACACTATAAAGTAAGAAGGCTCTTCAGAAATGCCGTATACCTGATAGACATAGAAAACCCAAAACATGTATCACATGGAGTAAGAAGTATAACCATAAATAGCAAATACCAACGCTCAAATCTAATAACACCACAGGAAGAAAACAAGGTTCACAGGGTTAAGGTGGTGATGGGATGAACTAGAAGTATTCAGTAATTATAGTAAATTACTGAGAAATTAATTCGTATTAGGCGTTACGCAATTATCGTCCTCAAAGGGAATAGAGGCGTTACGCATCACATAAATTAAACGAAAAAAACTAAAAAAGGAGGGTAATAAAATGGTAAAGAGAGTATGCTGTTTAGCTATAGTATTTAGCATGCTGTTTACTGGCCTTGTGTTTGCAAGGGGCTCCCTGCTGGTCGATGATTTTGATAAGGCCGGGAAGCCTAATAGGCTAGGTGGGGATTTTGGAGTATGGAACAAAGATCCTGATGACCCGACACAAGGTTGCATTATGTCATTCGATGGAGACATTAAAAATGGAAGAAAGGGTTTTTCTTTAAAGCTCGAGTATGATGTTGATTCACCGAATGTAGCATTTTGCGGATTTTGGTCAAAGCTTCAAAAGTCAAACGCAAAGAAGTTTAAAAATTTAGTTCTATATATAAAGGGAGATACAGCAGCAGGTTATACAGCACAGTTCAAGATAGAGCTGAAAAATTCAAAGAAGGAAGTAGGTACATATCTACTAAATGGTATAACCAACAAATGGAAAAAGTTCTCTGCTCCATTGAAAGAATTTGCAGGTTTAAACGATCTATCTTCTTTGGAAGAGCTTGTAATTACGTTTGATGATGTAAATACAACTGCAAAGAGCGGTATCATCTATATAGATGATGTATCGCTTGATTAATGCGTAGTAAAGAATCAATCTGAGAAATAGCGTTAATAGAAAGAGATGAGTACCTCCTATGGGAGTGCAGGTCTTAGCCCCGTTTAGAAATGCGTGGTTTCTGGGCGGGGCTCGCTATTTTTCTTATGCAGTATCATGTGGGCATATGTAGGGATGTTAAAAGTAGAAAATTTGTGTTAAAATAGAAATTAATATGAAGAAATCAATCTCATTAATATTGTCGACCATAGCGCTAGGGGCATATTTAGCACTGGTAGGTTCTTTAGTTATTAGTCCTTCTTCTTGCTTTTCCCAGGATTCGGTAAGAGGTGTTGGAAAAATACAGAAATTAACTGTTGCAAATTTTGATAAGGGGAGTTTGACGAATGACCTTAATGGACCTTCCGGAACCTGGGCACTTGAGGAGAATAATGAAAATAATGTCTGCCGGGCAGAGCTCGTTTCAAATCCCAGGGTTGGCGATAAGGGTTATTCTCTTCAATTGAGTTACAACGTAGACGCACCTTGGAGCCAGAAGGCTGTAAATGGCTTCTGGACCAAGCTTAATTCTATAAACCTTTCTAAATTTGATCATTTAGAGTTTTATGCGAAAGGATCATCCACGGGGGATTTCCCATCTACCTTTAAAGTACAATTGACAAAATATCGCAATAGAGAAACAGGTGAGATGATGAGTGGTAGCTATATAATTAAAGATTTAGGTAGAGAATGGAAGAAAGTCTCTATTCCTTTGAATAAGATGACCGGTATAGTTGATTGGAGAAAGATTGAAGAGTTGGTAATAGTTTTTCAAAATAGAAGGCTTGATAGAAAAATAGGGACGGTATTCATAGATAATATAGAATTTGTAAGGACTGGGGAGCCTGGCCCCAGCCAGTTTGACGAGGTTCCATGGCCAGTTACAAAACTCCCGGAAGATACAAAGCTTTCAGGTCTTGAGTATGCAAAATTCCAACTGGAGCAACTCCAAAATTTTCCGAGCAAATTGTATGCTAAAGAGAAGTTTCCGGCAGATGACAAGGAACTTCTGTTAAAAATAGCGCAGGATACTTGGAGATATTTTGAAGATATTATAGACAAGGACTCTAACCTCCCTCATGATAACGTTGAGCTTTCTAAAAAGTCTCCTCTTGGAAAATATACAAAGATAGGTGATTATACAAATGTAACAAATATAGGCTTGTATTTCATGTGTGTAGTATCGGCGCGCGACTTTGGGTTTATTACAACTGAACGTGCTATGGCCCTTGTAAATAAGACGTTGGATAGCCTTGAAAAGCTAGAGACTTACAACGGGTATTATTATAATTACTACGATACGATGATGCTTTTTAGGACGACTCATTTTCTTTCATTCGTAGACTCTGGATGGCTCGTATCAGGCCTCATAGTGGCAAAAGAGGCGTTTGATAACGAGCCCCTTAAGAAAAGATGTCAAGACCTAATAGATAAGCAAGATTTTTCGTTTTATTATGATGAAGTAGAGGGGCAGTTCTATCATGGGTTTTTTGATAATTTAGATGTGTATTCCGAGTATCACTATGGTACATTCTATTCTGAAGCGCGCACAAGCAGCCTTATGGCATTAGGAAGAAATGACGTTCCTTTAGAGCACTGGTTTATGATGCATAGGACTATGCCTGAGAGTTGGTTGTGGCAGTCCCAGGCACCAAAGGGTAGAATTGAAAAGGAGTACAAAGGCAATTTTTATCATGGCGGATACTATGAATATATGGGCATAAAGCTGATTCCAAGCTGGGGAGGTAGTATGTTTGAAGCACTTATGCCAACCCTTGTTCTTGATGAAAAAAATCTTGCAAGAGAGAGCCTTGGACTGAATGATTTAAACCATGCCCTCGCCCAGATAAAATTTGCCAAAGAGAAGGATTTACCTGTATGGGGATTTTCGCCATCATCTGATCCTCAGGGCGGATATTCAGAGTATGGAATAAAACCCTGCGGCATTAAGCCATATTCGGATACAGTTGTAACACCTCATGCATCATTTCTAGCGCTTGAGTTTGCTTTTGAAGATGCTATGGAGAATATAAGGGAACTAAAAAAGCGTTATAAGATTTACGGCGAATACGGGTTTTATGATGCGGTTGATGTTAAAAGTAGCAAGGTATCTTTGAAATACATGTGCTTAGATCAAGCTATGATTTTAATAGCGATAAACAACTATTTAAATGATGGCTCTATTAGAAAATATTTCCATAAACATCCCGATATAAAAAATATAGAACATTTGCTATCAATTGAAAAATTTTTTAAATAGAAGAATTGCTTTAAAAGCTGCAATTTTTTTTGTCCTCCCATTTCTGTTTACCCAAAATCTTTCCCATTCTCAGCCGCTAGAAAATGAATTTCTGGATCTGATTGAAAAAAAATCTGCCCAGTTTTTTCTAAATGAAATAAACCCCTCAACCGGCCTAATAAAGGACAGAGCAAATAATTTCGAAGAGGATGAGAACAAAGTAGCCAGTATAGCCGCGTGCGGTTTTGGTCTGACCGCTATTTGTATCGCTGCTGAGCGAGGATGGATTCCAAAGAAGAAAGCAAGAAAGCTGGTTCTAAGAAGTCTGACATTTTTTCTTAATAGGGTAGAGCATATAAATGGTTTCTTTTATCACTTTGTAGATATAAATACAGGTAAAAGGATTGGAAATTGCGAGATTTCGTCGATAGATACCGCTCTATTTTTGGCAGGTGCCATAGTGGCGAAGGAGTATTTTAAGGATAAAAGAGTAGGAAATCTTGTTGATAAACTATATGATAGGGTGAATTGGCAGTGGATGTTAAATGGTCAAGATACGCTCTCAATGGGGTTTACTCCGGAGAGCGGATTTTTGGAAGCCAGATGGAATCATTACTGCGAACACATGTTGCTATATATTCTTGCAATTGGCTCAAGGACATTTCCGATATCTGCCCACACATGGCGTAGTTGGGCGAGGCCCGTATATTTTTATGGCGATATTGAGTATATAAACTGTACCCCTCTTTTTACACATCAATATTCGCATGCCTGGATAGATTTCAAAAATAAACGTGATGACTATGCAGACTACTTCGATAATTCTAAAAAAGCAACGCTGGCAAATAGACAATTTTGTATTGATCTAGAAAATAGGTTTGAAACCTTCAGGCAAGGTTTATGGGGATTGACTGCTTCAGATGGACCATTTGGATATAAGGCATATGGAGGCCCTCCCTCAAGGCTTGATGCTATAGATGGCACAGTCGCACCTACCGCTGTTTGTGGTTCAATAGTGTTTACACCAGAGGAATCGATTAGAACTCTAAAGCTACTGTATGAGGATTATAAAGATAAGCTGTGGGGTAGGTATGGATTTAGCGATAGCCTGAATCTTGATAGGGATTGGTATGCTAGTGATGTTATAGGGATAGATCAGGGTATAACGGTATTAATGATAGAGAATTATAGAAGTGGTTTTGTTTGGAATTATTTTATGAGAAACAAAAATATAGTTGATGCTTTAATAAAGGTAGGTTTTAGGCATCACCCGGAAGATTTACACGTGATAGATCTTCGAGGGGATTGGTATTTTAAAAAAGGAGGCAACCTACGCTTTTCCAGAAAAAATGTTTCGATGAAAAAATGGGGCAAGATTAAAGTGCCCTCTTATTGGGAAAAGGAAGGTTTTAAAAAGCATGATGGTTATGGTTGGTATCGAAAAGAGTTTGAAATACCCATACATTTTAAGCCCGCATGGCGAAGAAGAAAAATTGCCCTATTTATCGGAGGGATAGATGATTTTGATAGCGTATATGTGAATGGGCATCTTGTTGGTAATTTCTATTCGCATGTAAATAAGAAACAATCTTACTCCAAGAGGAAACGGCTGTATATTATTCCAAAATCTACCCTAGAGTTTAATAAGAGGAATACAATTGCTATTAGGGTATATGATAAGAAAGATAGGGGTGGTATATGGAGGGGGCCTGTAATGATTGGTCCTTTTGAGGAAGTTAATTTCAGACCTGTAAAAGTTAATCCAAATGACTATTTATTACATAGCCTCGAGGGAAAATGGCGCTACAAATTGGGGGATGATTTATCCTGGAAAGAGGTTGATTTGAAGGATAGATCGTGGAGAAAAATTGATGTTCCTGGTGCTATTGAGAGACAGGGTATAGAGGGTTATGATGGTTATCTTTGGTATCGATGCCACATAAACATTCCAGAGGATATTGAAGATAGGAAGAAATTTTTGTATATTGGATCGATAGATGATTCGGACGAGGTGTATTTTAATGGAGAAT
>CAZOIE010000121.1:0-5462 GCA_964579905.1 uncultured Planctomycetia bacterium | reverse complement strand
GTATTTCCTCGCAAACGGTATCCTCCTCCTTTGTTTCATCAACAATTACATCTAAAGCTTCATGTTTTGTGGGATCAAAAGCATGGCCTACTGACTCGATCTCCACAAGCCCTTTCTTTGCTAAGAACTCTTCAAGATGCTTTAATATCATCTCAATACCCTTATGTAGAACGTCAAAGTCATGGGCCTTCTTAGAATGAGCTAGCGCTCTTTCAAAATCATCTACAATATTTATCAAGCCCTTTATAATATCCTCATTGGCATACTTAACATACTCAAATTTATCCCTCTCAACACGCTTCCTCACATTCTCAAACTCTGCCTGCAATCTCAATAGTTTATCCTGTAACTCTTCCTTAGCCTCCCTATCCTTTTTTAAAGTTTCATATTCCTCTTCAGAAAGCAGAATTTGCTTTTTCTTCTTATGGGTTTCTTTCTTGCTTTTATCCATGCTACATTAACCTTTCACTTAATATGGTTGAAAGGTGCTCTACTATAGGTATAATCCTGCCATAGTTCATCCTAGTCGGTCCAATAACACCAACTAAGCCTGCAAGTTCGCCGCGAACGTTATATGTTGAGGTTATAAGACTCAGCTCATTAAAAGATGACCTGCAGCATTCATTACCGATATAAACCTTAAGGCCTTTTTCGGATAAATTATCATCCAGTATATCGTACAGCTCTAACTTCTCTTCAAGGCTTCTAATGGTCTGCCTTGCTTTATCAATATTTCTAAAATCCGGCTGCTCTATGATATTGGTAATCCCATCGATATGCAATCTTTCTGTTTCATTAAAAAGAAGGCTCAATCTTATTATCTCAAATACAGACTTAAATAGATTGGATAGAGAGTCTTTCTGGGCCTCAAGTCTTCCAAGTAAATGCCTCTTTGCCTCAGATATAGACATTCCTTCAATCTCAGAATTCAAAAAGACTGAGATTTTATCTAGGTCTTCTCGCTTTATTCGTGTCTCAAGTTCAATAACAACGTCTCTAATAAGTCCAGAGGATGTTACTAAAACCGCCAGTATCTTCTTAGGCTCAATAAAAACAAGTTCAACGCGCTTGAAGAAACTCCTCTTTAACCTTGGAAACAATACAACCCCTGCCTGCTTGGTAAGCGAGCTTAATATATAAGAAGTCTTCTTAATGATATCCTCAAGAGCCTGTTTCCTCTCTTCAAACTCCCTACTGATACTATCCATCTCAAAGCGGCTGATACGATCAAGCTGTCTTAAGCTATCAACATAAAATCTAAACCCTTTTTGGGTTGGAATTCTTCCAGATGAGGTATGTATGTGTGCAAGGTAGCCATCATCTTCAAGCTCTGCCATGATATTTCTAATGGTGGCGGAGCTAAGTGAGGACTTAAGCTTTTTTGATATATAGCTTGATCCTACGGGTTTTGCCGTCTCTATATAGGAGGTCACAACAAGACCTAATATCTTGCTTCTCCTTGCATCTAAAGTACTTACAGACATTTATTTCTCCAAAATTAGCACTCAATAGAGTAAAGTGCTAATTATATTACAAAAAAATTATTTGTCAACAAAAATTTTGAAATGTTTAAAAGATATGTTTTTATGAGGTGTGAAGGAAGTTACACTCAATACGCAGAATCTTACCTGCTTTTGGCGTGACTTTTGCCAGATCAGATATTCTATGTCCGACCACCCATACTATCTTGCCATTCGATATCATTAAGGGCAATGTATCTCGCCTATGCCTTGATACCTTTTCATTTACAAGGAAGTTCTGTAATTTTACCTCCCTAGACATACCGATAGGGCGGAATCTATCTGCAATAAGCCTAGTCCTTATATAAAGTGGAGCTTTCAAATTGTCATAGCTAAAATACTCTACATTCTTACCTTTATTCTTCAAGGAACGTGGCGGCTTCTTTAATATCTTTGTTTCAAAACAAATCCCAAGCTTATCTATTTGGGTCTTTCCAGGAAATTCTAATTTCCATTTTCTTTTATTTGTAATATTTTTGACCCCTTTCTTTGCAAACACCAAAGTATTGTAATCTTTTATTACTGTTATTCCTCCTGGGATATGAACCTGAGCCCCCGATTTATTTGAACTCATAAGGGACTCCAAATCCTTCCAGTTCTTATGAGTAATCCTATTTAGATCACCCTTCTTATTCTCAATTGCAATCCTAACGACCTCAGACTTTATGGCATCATGGTAACGTGACAGTTTATCTAGGAAAATAATAAGCTCATCACTTATCCCTCTAGACCTTGAAACCTTTTTGAAGATCTGTTCTGACTTATCATGTAAGAAATCGTATGCCTTTGAAAGCTCAGATGAGATATTATTAAGTATGCCTTTGATGTTTGGATTAAACTCCTTTTGAATGCCAGGTAACAGTAAGTTTCTTATTCTATTACGCAAATATTTATTTTGCAGGTTTGACCTATCGATTCTGTAGGGTATTCGTCTTTTATTTAAAAACTCTAAAATCTCATCCTTTGATACTTCAATCAAGGGTCTTATAATAACTGCCGCTTCAAGCTTTCTCTTTGGAGGTATCCCTCTTAATCCTCTTGGACCTGCGCCCTTAATCAACCTCATCAGGACGGTCTCTGCCTGATCATCCCTTGTATGGGCAAGGGCTATTTTGTTTAAGCCATTTGATCTTGCAATCTTTGAAAAAAAACTATACCTAACTTGACGTGCCTTATCCTCTATGGATGACTTATCTTTTTTTGAAAGTCTTGCTACATCCTTTTTGTCTACAAAAATAGGAATCCCAAGATTTCCTGCACATCTTTTTACAAAGGCTTCATCGAGCTTTGCAGCGTGGCTCCTTAACATGTGGTTTAGGTGCGCTACGTAAAGAGAAATTCCAAGCTCATCTTTTACGCTATGTAAGGCATAGAGCAATGATATAGAATCAGGGCCACCTGATACGCAGACCAATACCTTGTCTTGAGCTTTTAACATATTGTATTCTTTTAGAGTGTTTTTAAGTTGTTTTAGGAATTTCATAGATAGACCACGTCGTCTTTATGGTACATAGAGAGGAAAAGCAATATATAATCTCTGATATGACGTGTTAGAAGAAAATTATTGCGGATATGCTCCCTGCCATTTTCCCCAAGCCTCTTGGCATAGCTTGGGCTGCTTAATAGCTGCTTTATATTAAAGGCAGCACCCTCTACCGAACGACATAGTAATCCGGAATATTTATGCTTTATCTGTAAAGGGATCCCTCCTACGTAAGAGGCCACCACGGGCTTGGATTTCCACAGTGCTTCTGCAACCGTCAAGCCAAAACCTTCCTTTAGTGACTTTTGAACTATTACCGTTGAGGCACGCTGCAAAGCGTTTATCTCTATGTCGCTTCCTGAGGGAAGAAGGAGCACATGGATATCCTTATCATGCTTTGCTTGCTCCTTGACCTTGTTTAAAACCTCGTTAGATTCAGGATCATCAACCGATGTGCCGCCCGCTAAAACCAATTGGCAATCTTTGTATTTCTTAACACGCTTGTATGCTTCAATAACACCAAAGGGATCCTTTAGATAATCAAAGCGCGAAATCTGCGTGACTATAGGTTTCTTCTTGGATATCCCATATGAGTCAAGCACCGAATCTATCGTCTCAGAGGATAGCTGTTTATTCTTATCGCTTAAGGGGTCTATTGATGGTGAAATCAAAAATTGCTTTATCGGAAGACGCTGAGAAAAGTTGGGGCTTGAGAATACAGAACTATCATATTGGAATATAAAATTCTTAATAAAATTCCACACCCTGCTGTTTGGATCTGAGACATCGATATGGCACCTCCAAACCCACTTGGAAGAGGTGGTTTTATTATTCACTAATGCGATAGGCTGCAAGTCATGTATAAAAAAGATATCACTATTGAGTCCTGTATTTTTAACCAATTCGTGGCTTGTTTGGCTAAACAGATCAAAATCTCTTGATGAAATCTCCTGTCTCTTGCCATGAAGTGCATTATGAAATTTCTTGGTAACCTCAAAAAACTCCTCACTTGCACTCATAACCGCCCATCTAGCATCAAGGCCCAGTCCCTTTAAAAGAGGTAGCATCCTATTTAGTATCTCAGCAACTCCTCCTCCTAAGCTTGTTGAGTTTATATTTAGAACTGTCTTACCGCTTAATTTATCGGAGAGAAGCATTAGCTCATCGATACGTGACTTACCAACTACTGGAATATAATCTTCCAGTCTCAACATTCCTGAGTCTTCAATAGAAATCTTTCTTTCAATAAGCTTTGCCGGTGCCATTAGATATCAAAATTCTCCCTTATAAGATCTATTATCGTCCTTCTTAAATCTTCCATTGTATGGGTGTATGGATCGAGGCTGGAAATCTTATCGGCCAGTTCTTTCTCATTTAAAGTATCTCCAAGCCAATTTGAAAAGTCGTTACTCTGTCTTTGTAATCTCAATCGTGATTCAAAGATATGGTAGTAAATTGAATCGATACTGATTTTTTTTAAAATTTCAACAAACTCTAATATGCTACTTGCTTCATACTTAGTAGGCAATATAAAGCTGATTGACTTTATAAAATAAAACGCTTCCTCTTCATTTGCAAATTTCATATTAGCAAGGGGTGTATTCTTCAAGTATTCCTCTATTGTCTCTATTATCTTCTTTCTCAAGGAACGAATTGTTGAAAATTCGACAGTATCTATACTTGCCAACAACTCCCCCAGGCCATGCTCTCCTATAACTTGTGTTACCCAATAAGCAAAATCATTGGGAGGCTCAGGTGAAAGATACTGATGCTGCTGCAAAAACCTATGTGTATGGTGATATATACAGGAGCCGGGAACCTTCTTTATAAGCTTTGCAAGTTGACTAAGCGTAACCGCTCTTAGACCGGTAGATTCTGTAAGGTGCACCCTTGTATAGAATTTGAAAGGATTTTTTGTCCTGATATTTTTTCTCATTGGATACTCGTCCCCTAAAATGGGGACTGGTAGGTATTGTTAAACTGTTGGGATCTCATCAGCTCTTTTTAGGGCAAACTTTGTGCAAATAGGCCCTATCAACTCATAAACAACCGTAGTTGCAACTATAGTAGTAAATATTATATCTCCTACATCAGGAAAAACATCTTTTGCCACAAGTGCACATCCAAGGGCTACACCGGCCTGCGGTATTAAAGCAAGTCCCAAATATTTTCTTATGCTTGGTGTAGCGCTGGATATACGGGCACCTAAATCTGCACCAACCACCTTGCCTATTATCCTAAATACCAGATATGTTAATCCAAGCATTCCCAATCTTGATAAAATTCCAATCTCTAGGTTTGCGCCTGCTAAAACAAAAAAGAGTAAGTATAAAGGCGTATCAACAGTCTTCAATGTATCAAAAAAGTTAAGCGAAGATTTATTTATATTAATCAATACGGCCCCAAAGAACATATTGGCAAGTAGTATAGATAGATCAAGCCATTGGGCAATACCTATT
>CAZOIE010000120.1:5165-5473 GCA_964579905.1 uncultured Planctomycetia bacterium | reverse complement strand
GAGAGAATGTTTCCCCCATGCGCCGCTGCAAAGGAGGCAGCAAAGTTAGCCCCTCCCATGTTAAGGGCAAACAGAATAACCAAGACTGTTAAAATAGCGTAACCAATCAATTATTACCTCTTATGTCTAAATTCCATCTCCGTCTACATTCTTAAGCGGTCTTGTGTGAATACCACACTCGCCCCCGCACTTACTAGTACCAATCCAGCGGCCGGCACGCTCGTTATCATCGGTCGTAATCTTTGTACAAGGAAGGCACCCTAGGGACCTATAGCCCTCGCTATAAAGCGGATTTACCTTTACCTCAT
>CAZOIE010000120.1:0-5155 GCA_964579905.1 uncultured Planctomycetia bacterium | reverse complement strand
ACTGCCAAACCTCTCGCTCCTTCCATATAAGGATGGGGTTAAGCTTGATCAAGCCCTTATCGCGTTCTTCAACCTCCTTAAAATCTGTACGAGTCCTCCCTTCGGTGCAACGCAGACCCGTAACCCAGCATTTAACTTTCATATCCTCAATCGCATTGCGTGTTGGCTCTACCTTCAATATGTCGCAGCATTTATCAGGATCGGTTTCATACAGCTTATCCTGTATCTGCTCATCGTTCTTATAAACCTTGATCTCTGGATATTGAGCTACCGTTTCATTCATAAAGTTAACTGTTTCCTCTGGCTTAAATCTGGTGGTAACAACAAAACCCCGTATCTTGGGGTTTACCTTTTTTGCTAAATCCCATACACAAACTGAATCCTTCCCAAGGCTATTAGCCACCACAAGACCATCTCCATACTTTTCATAAGCCTCTTTTATAAGCGCCAGAGATCTATCTACTTTTTCCTTAAAGTTAAGGTTTTCAACTAACTCCTTCAAATCTCCTTTTGCATCCAACAATCCCATTTTTTTAATCCTCCTTTTTATGTATAACTAGTTTTTATGTGACATATTTCAATTAGGCTTGCATGCAGCAAGTAAACAATTAAATCTGATACATAACAACTCCTTTCCTCCCGCTGGCCCTGTTAGCTATATCTTCAAATGTTATCTTGTCTAATACCTTGGCCATTGAATCTTCAACCTCTCCCCATATCATTGAAAATACCAACCTCTTTTTCGAAGCAGAATTAGCTAGAGGTAATAATGGGCCTGTGATTTCACGAATTACCTCGCCAAGGCTTATATTGCCTGGAGAAATAGACAGATTATAACCACCCTGTTTTCCCCGAGCGCTATTTACAAACCCTAACCTTTTAAGTTGAACCATTATCTGAGCAAGGTATTTAATAGGGATATCCTGCTTCTTGGATATCACGTGTATCTGTAAGGGCTCTTTTCTTGGCCAATGCAAAGAAAGCTCTAAAAGTGCTTTGCAGGTATAGTCACATCTTGCCGAAATCCTCATATACTCTCCATTCCCTTAAACCCTACTAACATAATCAACTTGGTAAAGTATAACATTTCTTTCTATTTTGTCAAGCGTAAAAAATAAAAAAATTAAGTAGGGGTTTTGCTGCTAATGGGAAGTCCTTTTACAAGCTTCTCTTTTTGCTTCCTTGTAAGCTTTTTGATCCTCTTCTCTTCGAGAAAGGCAGGCTTAAAATATCTGTACTCCTTATGCCATATGAGCTTTACCGGACCATTAATCCTGGTATACTTGGCACCCTTACCCTCATTATGCAGAGCAACCCTTCTTTTAAGATCATTGGTATAGCCCGTGTAGTATGTTCCACCGCGACACTCCAGTATATAGACAAAAAACTTACTCTTTCTAATGAACTTTGGCATAGGTGCATTCTCTATCTTTTAAAATCACTCAATTTAAACCACCAGTTATTTAGGTCATTAGCCTTGGCCCAGCTCCAGAGTTTCTTGGCACTTTTTGTCTTAAGGTGCCTAGGCGCCTTCTTCATAAACTTAGATGCTTCACGATAACCGTAATCGTTGTATTCTTTAGCCTGTATAAGGCATTCTAAAATATCTGCATCACGTGCTATGATGCTCTCTTTGGTCTTTTGAGCGTTATACTCCCTACGCATGCCGAGCAGTTCATTCTTAACCTTTTTTGGAAGAGAGGCAACCTGCTCATTAAATGACTTATCCTCGGCCTTCTTATAATCTATATACCTTTGTGCCATCTTATGAAGATCGGTAATTCTGGACTCATGCATATCGTTAAACAATGTCATTAGGAGTGTCTTATAAGAATTTGCCCCTTCGGTATTTGCTAGCAGAAAACCTATGATTGCACAACGAAAACTATGCTCTGCAACAGACTCGCAATTCTCTATACCTAGAACAGACCATCCAGAACGCTTGGTACGCTTTAGAAGACCTATCTCACAGATTAAATCTCCAATAGCACTTAACGAATTCACAACCTTCTTTTTCTTCATTATTAAGCCTTTCTCTGTCTCTAGATTTTATAACATAGGGTTCAGATACAATCCCTGCATTAAAAGATAACTAACTCTATATTAAGCCTTTCTCTGTCTTGATATTTCATAACACAGGATTCCACATGCGATTCCAACATTAAAAGATAGCTTGGCTCCTTCCATCGGTATACGAACCCTCATGTCCAGGTGCTTCTGTATACCGGGGCGTATACCCTTTCCCTCCGAACCAAGCACAAGCGCAAGTGGAAACGGAAGTTTGCTTTTATTTATATCTTGGGTATCAGTATCATTCTCAGCACCAACAACCCAGTAATCCTTTTTCTTTAGCTTTACTATAAGATTAACTATATTCGGTACAACAGATATCGGAATATAGTTTTCTCCGCCAGAGGCCACGTGGAGCACCGCCTCTGTTACCTTGCAGGATTCAAATTCAGGTATCACAATAGCAAATCTACCAAAGCACGCGCAGGTACGAATGATAGCACCTAAGTTCTGCGGATCGTTTATTCTATCAAGAAGTAAAAATGTAACACCCTTATCAAATATCTCATCTAGCGAAGCATACTTAAAGTCCTCGACAACGGCAAGGGTACCTTGTAAGTCCTTGGCCGGTTTAAGGTTTTGAAGTTTATTTGAGTTAATGCGCTCAATGGATATAGAGTTCTTGTTTGCAAGCTCTTCAATACTTGGAATTGAAATACCTTCCTTAAGAAATATATTTTTAATAGTAGCTGGCCTAGTCCTTAGGCGCTCAATGATAGATATCCTTCCGTACAACAACATCTTATTTTTTAATTTACCCATAAAACTACTCCTAAGTACCTATTTTATTATTTCCGTAATACATTTAGATAAAAAACTTTTCAATGCCTTAACCCTCAGGCCATTTAGCTCACCTTGGGATAAGATTTATAGTCAATTCTTCTCATGCGCCACCTAACACCTTAATAGTATCTCCCTTGGAAACTTCTCCGCCTTCTATTACTCTTGCAAATATTCCCTCTCTTGGCATAATACAATCTCCGAGCTTCTCATAGATATCGCAAAACTTATGGCATTCCTTCCCAATCTTTGATATTTCCAGTATAGCCTGCTTTCCTATAGCTAGCCTATCATTTATTTTTAACTTAGAAAGGTCTAATCCCTCGGTTGTTATATTTTCGGCAAAATCACCAGGACTTAATACAAAATTCTTCTTCTTGGCTTTAGGGCAATTTTGTTGTTTCTGGATACTCTCAAGCGAAAGCAGGCTTATTTGCCTCAAGCTCCCTTCAGGACCTCCATGTGCATCGCCTTTTAATCCAAAATTCTCTATTAAAATAGCTTTTTCAATAGCAATTTTGGTTGTTCTTTTTTTTGCACTATAATTGACAGAGAATACCCTGCCAATGCTTTCAGTTTGCCTTTCTTCTTGAGATGCCACCTTTACTTCCTCCTTATTTTTTACTCCCAAGTCACAAATTTTATTTTTGAATTTTTCTCAACATGGCTTATGTGCGCCTCCACTATCATAAAACCGTTTGCCTTGGATAATGCCATAATATCCGCTGAGCCATGACTTTGTAGTGGAGTAATGTAATAACAAAAATCTACCTTTCTTATAACTGCCAGCACAAAATGCTTACGGCCTGGCTTATGAGAGTACGACTTGGTAAGTATGCCATCTCTGAAAAAAAATGTATTTGGTTGCTTACCTGCCATTTTTAATAACGCAGGACGGATATATATATGGTAGGTTAAAAAATTGGATACAGGATTACCTGGAATACCAAATACAAGCGTAGAGCACCTCTTTCCGAAGAAAAGGGGCTTACCCGGTTTTATTTTAACCTTATGGAAAATCTTTTTGACGCCCAGATTCATAAGAATGGAAGGAACAAGATCATAGTCACCCATTGATACCCCGCCTGAAATAAGCACTATGTCAAAACCCAATCCTTTTGAAATAGCCTTTTGTAATATTTTGGGCTTGTCCTGTGCTATACCCAAAAAACGTGGTTGAATCCCATCTGTTCTAAGAAGCGTCACAAGCTGAGGGCCATTAGAGTTGTATATTCTATTACCTGACAATTTGCATCCTGCAGGAATAATTTCTCCGCCGGTATTTAAAACTGCAACTCTTGGTTTCTTGTAAACCCTTACAGAGCTCTTTCCAACTGCTGCAAGCAACGCTACATTTGAGGTGGAGATTACTGTGCCTTTTGAAAGCACCTTTTGGCGCCTCTTAATATCTTCCCCTTTGAAGCATACATTTTCTGATTTTCTCACATGGCGCCTTACCTGTACCTTTGATGCTTCCTGATACGTATCTTCAACCATTACAACGCTATCGGCACCCCTTGGAAGTGGAGCCCCTGTCATTATCTTTGCACATTCACCCCGCTTTATAGTTTTTTTAAAACTATCCCCTGCCTCAATAACACCGATACATTTAAGTTGCACCGGCACACTCTTAAGGTCAGAATTCCTAAGCGCATAACCATCCATAGCCGACTTGTTGAACGGAGGCATCGCTACATTGGAATATATATCTTCAAGTAGCACACAGCCTATCGCATCCTCAATAGCCACTATTTCACCCTGCAGTCTATTTGTATTATCCAGTATCTTCCTAAGCGCTTCTTCATATTTTAACATTACAAGACCTCCACCGAGTTAACCTTAAAAGTAACATATACCTTTGAGTTTAAAGATATGCCCATTTCCTCAAATGACTTTTTTGTTATAACAACGTAAAATTCTATACCAATATCCACGACAAAGCGAACAGAATTTTTTAATGACTCCATCTTAATTACAATACCACCAAAGGAGTTCCTGGCGCTTGTCTGAATACTATGCGTAGAAATAATTATATCCTTTGGATCTATCGAAATATAGACACTTCCTTCTCTTTGAGTCAATAAAAAAATCTGCACACCTTTAGCAACTTCAATGTATTGAAGACCATTATTACAGTGCTGTATTCTACCATGAAACACGTTTTCAGGTACATAATCTATAATCGTTCCCTCCTTGATTGATATAATATCTGCACTCATTCGGTATGCCTGGGTTAACGAATGGGTTGTCATAATAATAAGGGGGCTTTTTCTTTTATAGAAATCCTTTATCGCCTCCTCTATTG
>CAZOIE010000119.1:0-5499 GCA_964579905.1 uncultured Planctomycetia bacterium | reverse complement strand
ACCACTATAACCTCATCCACATATGGACAACTCTGAACCACCTGTCTGGATTTTTTGCCAACCAATACATAAATCTTTGATTCCGGAAAACGCTCCCTTAGCGCCCGCAAACTAGGAATAGCAAGTATAACGTCACCTAAGGAACTAATCTTTATAACCAAAATTCTCTTACTGGACAATGCCTCTTTATAAACCTTGATGGTTTTATCAACCATAATATCCAGATTAAACTTTGATGTGGCCGATTTCTTGGCTTCATTTATCAGGGCGGTTTTTAGTTTTCCATTTTTTAAGATTTTTAAAATTGCATCCGCCATTTCATTTGGATTTGATGGGGGGACCAATATACCGTTCTTACCATCTTTGACGATATCCAAAACTCCCCCTACGCTCGTTGCCACTACCGGCACCCCTGAGGAAAATGCCTCAACTATGACCCGACCAAATCCCTCTTGTACTGTCGTAGCTAAAACAAGAAGATCCAATCTTGACATAACCGAAGAGATATCCTGCGTTCCCTTTATAAACTCTACATTTTTCTCAAGCCCTAGCCTCTTAACAAGATCTTCGAGCTCTTCTTTATATTTTGTCTTCCTGCTTGGCGCATCTCCCACTATAAGTACCTTAAGACTAGGTATGGTTTTCAAAACAAGTAAAATAGACTTTATAAAAAACCGATGGCCCTTCAGAGGGGTAAGTCTTCCTATCATACCTATTGTATAGCTTGATTTCTGTGAAGCGTGAGGTTCTCTAAATGGAAACTGCTCTAGATCAACACCCCTCCATATCAGCCTTAACCTCTCAGGTGGTAATTTAAAACCATCCACCATATGCCTACCTATTGAGTTCGATATGGCTATTACAAACTTCCCCCAGCACATCGCACGTGAAAATATGTGCTTAGAATAATACCCATGTGCCGTTGTTATAAATGGAACCTCTGCAAAGTAAGAGGCCGCTGCTGCGATAATAGCAGGAACCCTGCTCCTTGCATGAACCAAGTCAACCTTCTCCTCCTTTATAATTTCCTTTAGCTTAATGATGGAATATATTATAGAAAAAAGGGACTTTTTGTGAACCGGCAGTTCATAGTGAATTATGCCAAGCTTTACCACGGTAGCTGCCTGTTTACCGCCGCCTGAAACAATGATCGGTTTATGGGACATCTTGCGCAATCTCTTTGCAAGATCTACAGTTCCGGTCTCAACGCCACCGAAATTCAATTCTGGTAGTATTTGGAGAATATTCAAAACAGTCTCCCTAGAATGTTCTCATAAATCTCATCTGCCTGATCAAACTTCTTAAGGGTACGCCTCTTATTCAACAGATCATCTAATATAGTTGGAAGTTCCTCTGGTTTCGAGCAACAAACCACATCTTTCTCTAAAAGCTTATCTACTAGGGTCTCTTCCTTGGGCTTACCGGAGTTATTAATATTTGAGGATTTAAATATAGCCACCGGCTTCTTTGAAGCAACAGCTTCAGATATCATCGATATACTATCTGATGAAACAACTATGACATCGCTTAAACCCAATATTGCACCAAGTGCCTCGGGAGGGTTTTCCTTATTTGCTATCACAGCAAGGCCACAATTCTCAAAGTTCCCAAGTTCCTCTTCAACAAGCTTTTCAATATCTGTACTTGTACGCCTGGAGGTGGTAACAAGCACCTGGGTATTCAATTTTAGAGAGATCTCCTTTATCTTTGTTATCACCTGCTTGACAAGTTCTCTTTGCAATACACCCCTTTTACTATTTCCACCTAGCAACAAACCTACCTTAAATGACCCATCATGTTGTTTTATTCTATTTTTGAGAGCTATGCTGCATTTGGCTAGATAATCCTCGTCTATAAGATTTGGGGTTATGAGCGTCCTTAGAACATTTGATAAGTTCTCAACGCTATCGTGCGCGGGTACTATAGCCAGATTAAACCTCTTCAAGCCAACCAATGAGGGTCTCATAAGGACCACTGACTTTGCATTGTTCTCAACCTTTAAGGCAAGATTTAAGGCAGCTAATGATGAACCGCTTGAGACTATTATATCGGCGTAACAGTTTGATATCTTGGTAAACGAATCCTTTGTAAAAGCAAATCTGAAGAGATTTAGATTGCCCTGCATAAAGGAAGAAAAAAATCGCATAGATAGGCCAAATATGAATCTAGCAACCTTGTTCTTATATTCCACCTTTATTGTCTCAACTTCAAACTTTCCTTTTCCTTGGAACCTCTCATAATGCGCCTTCCTGATTTGTTTTAATATAGCCAAGGACTGATTAAGATGCCCCTGCTTGCCATCACTCAATACCAACACCCTTCTATCAGGGCATGATTTCCATCTCTTATGGAGCCAAAGCCACTGTGAGGGATATTTTCTTACGTAAGACTCGAGCAACTTCGCAAACTCCTGAAAGGTTTGTTTTACAGCCTGCTCCTTATCAACTCCCCTATCTATATTTATTGGCTTTTCAAAAATCACCTTATGGTATGGACCATTAACCCTCACCATAAAAACAGGTACCAAAATAGAGCCAAGTCTATATGCAAACTCAAAGGCTCCCCTTGGCGTTGATGTTAACCTATTAAAGTAATTAACGAATACACCGTTCTTCCCAGCATCCTGGTCTGCTAAAATTCCTACAAGGCTATTGCCTTTTAATCCTTTGAAGATTTCCTTTAACGAAACACCCTTCGCTACAACCTTAGCACCCTGCATCTGTCTATAGCTATTTAGAAGGGTGTTTAGGCGCGAGAGCTTTTGCTCCCTTGCGAGTATGTGAACTGGATATCCAAGCATTGAGCCAGACAATGCCAATAACTCCCAGTTTCCAAAATGCGCTGCCAGGGCCAGTGTTCCCTTCTTTAAACTCATAGCTTGATCTAGATTCTCTCTACCTTCAATCTTTACGTACTTATTGCGGTAAGCTTCATCTATCTTAGGAAATCTCATGATTTCAATAAAGCTCTGCACGAGATTCATATAGACCCCTTTTACAATGTGCTTTCTGTCTCTGTGCGAAAGTTCATCATCAAAACATGCCTTAAGACCTGCATATGCAATCGAACGCCTCTTCTTATTTATCAGGTAAACAAACCTTCCAAGCATCCTTGCAATAAATAGAGCAACCTTTAAAGGCAAGAGATTGAATATAAAGCTTAACAGCTTAACCAGAATATATAGAATATGTTCTTGCATAATAAATTTATGTTAAAACTTTGGATAATCTATCAAAAAACTCTCTTTCATTTTCGCTAATTTTTAGTTTCATCCGAGCTACCAAAAGCCTAATGCCAGGGGCTTTAAAATCACCTAAGAACTGCTTTAACCTAAACATATCCTTTTCTGTAGTTACTACTGTATCTATACCATCCTTCTCAAATCCATCAATAAGGCCTTTTATCTGGTGTGAAGTAAATCTGTGATGATCAAGAAACCTGTGATTCTTTTTAACCTCGATACCATTATTTGCCAGTAATCTTTCAAACGATAACGGATCCCCTATCGCACATATCGAAGCTATATTGCTCTGCGATAGCGAATTAATATCTATATCTTCCTCTTTCTCAAATTCATACAGGCCATCAAATACATGTTCAGAACAAACTATCAGAGCTTCAGGATTTAATCTTCCCAAAAGATTCTTTATAGAGGAAACATCACCTAAAAGATTGGTCTTTGTTATTACAAAAATATCACCTCTCCTTAGAGCAGAAATGGGTTCTCTTAAAATGCCAAACGGGATAAGCCCTTTATTACCAAAAGGATTCAGGCTATTTATAACAACTATATTAAGGTCTCTCTTTAATTTAAGGTGCTGAAAACCATCGTCCAGGATCAATATATCCGGTTTTACCTTATTAAATGCCTGCTTTATTATCTTATACCTATTTTTTCCTACAAGTATGGGAGTGCCCTTCAAGTAATTCCTAAAAAGGTATATCTCATCACCCAGGAAGTTAGCATCCTCACTTAAATTAGAATCAACGATTATGCCCTTCTTCATATAATCACCGCCATAACCCCTCGTGGATATAGCTACCTTTTTTTGGTTTTGCATGAGAAAATCTGACAATACAATAACAAGTGGGGTCTTTCCCGTTCCGCCCATTGTTATGTTCCCAACGCTTATAACCTTGATATCAACTCGAAAACTCCTAAATAGGCCAATTTTATAAAAAAATTGTCTAAGCCTTATTACCACAGAATAGATAACAGACAAAATAGCCAAGAGTGGTTTAAATACCATAGCAACCTTATTATTTTCGAAGATATTTTTGCTCTTTTCGTTCATAAGACAAAGAGAGCGTGCCAACTACACTTTGGCACGCTATTATAAGTATTTGAAATAGAAGAAGTATTATATATGAAGATTCTTGGAAATACAACTATTGATTTAAATTATTCCTTGGTTGCGGAGTTTAGGTATGGCTTCAAGAAAGATGCAATTTGGCTGCTTGCACCCCTATTTTTATCAACAACCTCTCTTGCCCTCTCTCCCAGTACTTTGACATTATCAGGATTATTAAGTAAGACTTTGATCTCTTTTAAAAGTTGTTCTGTATCTTTGACTTGGATTGCGGCCTTATGATCAAGAAAGATATTGCTTATATGCTTAAAATTTTCCATATGGGGTCCAAAGATGACCGGCTTTGAAAAGTAGGCAGCCTCAATTGGATTCTGACCTCCATGAGAAATAAAGCTACCACCCATAACTACAACACTCGAAAGTTCATATAGATATCTTAATTCTCCGATTGTATCAAGAATTACTATATCACTTTTAGATATAGCATCTGGGGTTAGCTGTGAATAAAGAGCACTACTAAAATTATAACCTGCAACCTCTGTTTTTACATGCTCAGTGCGCTCAATATGCCTTGGTGCTATAAACAGGAATAAATCGTTAAATTCTCCTTTTACCCTCTTAAAAACATCCAATATCTTTGTCTCTTCCGTCGGATGGGTACTACCTGCTATAATCAAACGTTTTTTACTATCAGACAGATAATCGCTTATTATTTTTAGTTTCTCTGAGCTAAATCTATTATTATCTATCGTAACGTCAAACTTCATATTACCGGTAACAAAAACCTTATCCTTACTAGCACCGAGTTTTATTATCTTATCCTTATGACTATCATCTTGCATGCAAAATAGATTTATTTTTCCAAGTATCTTTTTAAGAAATCCCCCAGCCAGTAAATATCTTTTAAACGCCTTATCTGAAATCCTTCCGTTTACGAGGATAATGGGTATACTGCACAGGCTACACTCGTCTATAAAGTTTGGCCAAAGTTCAGTTTCAAGGGCTATAAACAAATTGGGCTTTATAGCTTTGAGGAAAGACTTTGCCGAAAATCTCAAATCAAATGGAAAATAAAAAACAGCCTCATCCTCCCTTGCAATACGCTTAGCTTGTGTATTACCCGTCTTTGTGATAGTGGAAAACACAAGTTGGTAATTTGGGTAGATCTTTCGTATTGTTTCAACAAGCG
>CAZOIE010000118.1:4018-5524 GCA_964579905.1 uncultured Planctomycetia bacterium | reverse complement strand
TTATCTTAGCATCACTCAGCCTATTATCCATAAGGTTCCAGACTAATAATCCAATACAATCTATAATAACCGCATCAACTCCCTTCAGCCCTAATAAAACGTCTTTTATGTCTTTTGAACACGTAATAGTCTTCCAGCTCTTGGGTCTGCCTTTCTTATGTAGGCTGATCCTTTGCTTCATCTCCTTATCCGGATCTGTGCAGGTAGCAATATAAGCTACCTTCTTTGAAATTTTCTTGGCTAGTTCGACCGCATATCGGCTCTTGCCGCTTCTAGCTCCACCTATTACGAAAACAGACCCTTTCATATACTTAACCTCTCGCTATTTAAGATGACGTGTATCATTGATCTTTATTACCTTTTTAGGTAAGCAATTACAGAAATCTACGATGTTTAGTGCCGCCAAGTTCTGCTCGATCTTGAAAAACATACTATCTTTACATTTTAAGGCATTATATAAAATAACTCTTATTGGACCGCCGTGAGTTACAATGGCTACGGTATTAGATCTTTCATTTAAAAGCATCTCTCCGAGCATCTTCATAACCCTCTTTTGCAACATTAACAACGACTCACCCTTTGGGATCTTTACCTTAAAAGGCTCCTTTAGCCATCTAAAGTAAACCTTAGGATACCTGCGGGCTATCACATCAAATTTCAACCCCTCAAATGACCCAAAGTCTATTTCCCTTAACGCCGCTGATCGCTTAAGGGCATAATTTGGGAATATAATCTTTGCTGATTGGTAAGTGCGTTTTAGATCACTACAATAAACTCTATCAATCTTAAAATTCTTAAGCCTACGAGCTAAACACTCAATCTGTTTGATTCCATTCTTATTCAACGATGGATTGCTAAAACCACAGTATCTCCTATTTAGGCTATAATCGGTCTCACCGTGCCTTATTAAGATCAATCTTGTAGTATCTTTTGCTTTTCTCATTGTTTTATCCAAATAAAAAACCCCGACGTCTAGCCTAGCAGGCACCCTATGGGTAGCCAATTAGGCACTCTTTGAGTTGTCGGGGTTGCACCCTATTCCTTGGCCCTTCCTCGAGGGTATGCTTTAAGCTACATACCTTATATAGGCAGGTCTTCTGACTCCCCTTCTCTTTTAGCTACCTTCCCATCTTGTATCCAAGACAGTGGCTTTATTGTTAAAAGAGTTCCTTTTTCAAAGCATCTGAAAAAGGCAGGGTCACAGCGGCGGGACCGTTCTTTTTTAAGTATTCCCTTTTAATCCGTCTAGAACCTATATTTTCTTAAATAATATCTCAAAAAAACTTTTTGTCAAGGCATTTCTAAAAACTACACTGATTTCTTAACTAAGTTCCAATCCTATACGGGAAAAAATCCTCCCTTTTGGATTGGTGAATCTTAATAGTGGAATCCTTGCTATCTTTAACTTGATAGCCAACAGCAATCTCTTTGCCATTTGCACTCTTACCATAAGATACCGTAATTTCCGCAGATAGCTTAATTAATTTATCGGTAGCCTTTCCTCGC
>CAZOIE010000118.1:0-4005 GCA_964579905.1 uncultured Planctomycetia bacterium | reverse complement strand
GGAAAATATCATCTTTGTTGCGGAACATATTAAGGGTCTTATTTTCTTTCTCATCACGACCCACAATAAGCTTTGAACTTTTAGAAAGTCTAAAATGCCTTCCTATCTTTAATAACTGAATATTATTCTTATCAAACATATTATGTGTAAGCAAATCTTTCAATCTAATAGAAAAATTGATATCTGTCAGGAGGCATCCGCCGCTGGGACACGGATAATCCCTTATATTGTATTCCTCAGCAAGCTTTATTTGAGGCTTTCTGGAGCGACCATTGAAGTTTAGGAGCTTCTTTCTGTCTATTATGCCTTGCTCCTCAGCTACGGTGGGTTTGAAAAAGGAAGCAGATAGTGGTCTTAGGATAAACCCTTTAAGGCCTGATTCTTTTTCAATTATCCTCATTGCATCCACACGCTGAGACATTGGCCTTTGACCTAAAACCTCACCCGTCACAATGAAACTTGCGCCTATCTTTTCCATATACTCTTTAGCCTTTTTAAACATAAAAATCCTGCAATCTATACAAGGATTCATATTTTTCCCATATCCATGCTTGGGACTCTTTAACATTTCGAAGTACTCTTCATCAACGTTAAACGCTTTAAATTTAATTCCAAGCTCCTTTGCAAACTTCTGGCTAGCTGAACATCCACTTCCTCTTGATGTGCAGTTACAAAAAGCGGTCACAAAATTTACAGCTATAAGCTCTATGCCCTGATCCTTAATCAGACGAGAGGCTAATATGCTATCCAATCCCCCGCTCAGCAAGGAGATGGCTTTGACACGTTTATCTTTAGCCATAACCTTTCTGTCTTCAACCTTAATCTTTTTGTCTTTAGCTTTAACTTTTCTATCCTTAACTTTAATCTTTTCCATATTACCTACTCTACAACTTAACCACCCGATTTACACTATCCTCGAAGCTCGTTGCATTTGTAAAAAATGCCCCCATTCCAAATACAACATTCTGCTCAACCCTATCATCTGTCGCCACCAATATCTTCTCCTTCGTTTCACTTTTAAACACCATTCTCTCTATAACATTATCCGCGCTCTCATTCTTTTTTGAAAATACAACAGTAACTCTGCCATTTTTTTCTAAAGATTCCTTATTGTCGCTACCATCAAATACGATTGTCAGGTCCTTGTCAGTGAAATCTGAGAAACTCTGTAATATATGCGTAAGCAGCATTCTTTTATACTCAAGACTCCTATCATCAATGTTCTTAAAATAATTCCATTTCTTCAGAATATTGTATCCGTCAACAATTACATGATCAAAATTATCCATCTAATCTTTACTTGTTATCGTATCAAGCAACAGTGCAAAAAATCTACATGTATCGATAAAGGGATTTATGTAGCTTTTTCTATCCAGATATATAGTCTTAATAAGAATTGAACCTATTTTGAAATTGCGCTTACCGGCCTTAAGTAAAATTTCAGATTCTATTTCAAAATTCTTACATTTAAGCTTTATATCTTCGAGAACATTTCTTTTAATCAACCTATAGCCGCATTTAGAATCCGGAATATCCTGCTTAACCAACATACTTATAATCTCGGACATAATTTGATTCGTCAATCTCCTCACCAACGGCATGCTTTTTTTTCTGTCTATCCTGTTGCCAACTATAATATCAACCGGAGATTCTTGAGCCATACCGATAAAATTACTGAGCTCCTTTGGATCATGTTGCAAATCCCCATCCATAGTAATTACAGCATCATAGCCTTCTTTGAGCATATACTCAAATCCGCTTATAAGGGCTTGGCCCTTCCCCATCCTTTTCGTGTGATTTATAAGATGCACCCCCTCCTTACCGGCAATAGCAACCGTTGAGTCAGACGAACCATCATCTACTATAACAACATCTGATACAACTAATTTTATTTTCTTAATAAGAATTCCTATTGTACCTTCTTCATTAAAAACTGGAAGCAAAACGCCTATCTTCATCAAACCAACCTTTATAAAATTGCCTTAGCTCTTATAGAACTGCTTAAAAACAAGCCACTGGCTTGGATAACGCCTAATTACTTCCTCAAGCACGAGCGCATACTTCGAGGTTAAATCGGCTATATCGTTATCCAATATACCACTCTTAATGGATTCAATGGGCTTATAAAAGAAAATTTTAAACTTATTACTACTCTCTCTTATCAAAAATCCAGGAAGCAGTCTTGCGCCAGTTCTTAGTGCAAGTACCGCAGGTCCCTTTGGAAACTCTGCCTGTTTGTCAAAAAAATCGACATCTACAGAACTATTTGAAAAATCCCTATCGCCAAGAACAGCAAGTACCTCGTTATTCCTAAAAACCCTTAAATAGTCCCGAAAGTTCCCCATCTCGAGTACCTTGACGCCGTGTAAATTTCTCTGAGAGATAAAAATCCTGTTTACTAAGCTGCTTTTATGGCCCAGGGCTATGGCATTTACCTTAAATCCAAGCTCGCTCATAATAACGCCCAACAATTCCCAGTTTCCGATATGCGCCGTTATCCCAATGAGCCCCCTGTTTCTCTTAAGCTCATCCTTAAAATATTCCAATCCCTCAATAGTAACATTATTCTTGATAAATTCCTTATCGATACTTTTAAGCCGCAGAAAATCTATTAGGTACAGAGCAAAATTTCTAAATACATCCTTTACACACCTATCTAATTCCGACCCTTCCTTATTGGTAATAGCCTTTAAATTATGCGTAACATTACAAATATCCTCTTTTCTAAAAAGCCTGTAAACGTCTGCAATGCGTATTGCTATAAAATTACAGAGCTTAAGAGGTAAAATATTTGCAAAAAAAATTCCAACCTTAAAAAACAAAAAGTTAAACATTATATCCTTTTATTAATTATTTAACGCTGCTAAGGCTGGAACCAGCTCTAACTACTATTCACTCTTGCTTAATTCCTGCAGAATGAGCTCAGCTAGGTCTATCGCAGATCTTGGCTTTCCGATATTCTTGGCCAATGATCTCATTTGATTCAATTTGTTCGTGCTGTTTAAGAGTTCATTGGTAAGAACGGACACATCATTGATATGCTCAGCCTTCACAGCAACACCATGTTTAAGTAGGATATTGGCGTTATTGGCCTCTTGGCCCGGTATAGGATTCACAATCAACAAAGGTAGATTTTTTGCAAGTGCCTCAGCTGTAGTTAACCCTCCTGGCTTCGTTATTATAAGCGAACTGATGCTCATCAACTCATCTATATGATCAACATATTCAAATATATATGTCTTCTTCTGAAGCTTGTGCTTCTTCTTATCAAATATCTTCTTCAGTTTAACATTTCGACCGCAGACAATAATCAATTGAAACGCAACTTCTAATCTCTCAAGCGAAAATGCTATCTCTACCAGTGGGCCCAAGCCCTGGCTTCCCCCCATTAAAAGTACAATGGGAAGATTTTTATCAAGATTGAATTTTCTGTATATGGCATCCTTATCCAAAGTATTCGCAAAATCCTGATCTATGGGTATACCAAACTCCTTAATCTTATCTGACATGATTCCATCTTCAATAAGCCTTCTTTTTGAATCTTCACAAGCAACTATATAATAATCAACAGTATCATAAATCCAATATGAATGGGGCATATAATCGGTAAGTACTGCTATCAACTTGCTAGGAAATCCATATGTCTTTTTATAATCAGCTACCATGCCACATGGAAACGCCTGCGTGCAACAGATAACATCGGGAGAATAGTCTTCGAGCAATTTCATCAGTTTTCTGGAATTAAACTTATGTATCATATCTTTAATAACCTGGGTATTCTTTATTATTTTAGGGTTATCATAAATATACTCCCACACCTCCGGTCTCTTCTTTATGACATGATTGTAGGTTCTATCTATAACCTTCTCTAAGATTGGATTGGTGTAATTAAAGGCGTTGATATTGGATACATCAATATCAGGAACCCTTGCCTTCAATGCCTTCTCAATGGCAAGACTGGCCCTGTGATGTCCGGATCTCTCGGCAATACGCATCAAGAGAATT
>CAZOIE010000117.1:0-5560 GCA_964579905.1 uncultured Planctomycetia bacterium | reverse complement strand
ATATCCTAAGGAATCAGACGATAATGTACTTATTAGAAACTAAAAATTTAGTTAAGGCATATTCATCAAGACGGGTTGTTAACTCGGTATCGATTACCGTAAAGCCAGGAGAGGTGGTAGGGCTTCTTGGTCCAAACGGTGCTGGAAAGACGACCACCTTCTATATGATAGTCGGGCTTGTTAACCGTGATGAAGGTAATATAATGTTCAAAAACCAATTTATAACAATGCTTCCTATGCACAAGCGTTCAAGACTTGGCATGGGATACCTTTCGCAGGAACCATCTATATTCAGGAAACTCACGGTCAGTGAAAATATACTTGCGGTACTTGAGACCCTAAATATCAGCCAAAGAGAAAGAAAAAAGAGGTTGGACAATCTACTTAGTGAGCTCGGACTTTCACGCTTAGCCAACAATATGGCAGATACCCTATCCGGTGGCGAGAGAAGGCGCTTGGAGGTTACCCGCGCACTTGTAACGAACCCTCAGCTAATATTGCTGGATGAGCCTTTTAGCGGGATCGACCCTATCGCTGTATTTGACGTTCAGCAGATTATTGTAAAACTAAAGGAGAGGGGGATAGGTATTCTTCTTACGGATCATAATGTTCGTGAGACCCTATCAATAACCGATAAGGCATACATCATGGCAAACGGTGAGGTTTTAATACAGGGAACTGCAACAGATCTAATAAATGACTCAAATGCCAGGAAGGTTTATTTGGGCGAGAAATTCAGCATGTGAAAAGAGGATTATAAAAAATGCAAACTACAATTACTGGAAGGCATATAGATGTAACGGAAGGACTTAAGAAACATATAGAGGAAAAGTTAGAGAGGCTTAATAAGCTTAATGTTAACATTGTAGAGGTGCAGGTTATACTCGCCGTTGAGAAGGATAGGCATATAGCCGAAATACTCTTAAATGCAAAAGGGCTCTCTATGAGTGAGAAGATAGAGACAGCTGATATGTATGTTTCATTTGATAATGCACTTGTATTAATAGATGAGCGGATTACGAAATACTTAGATAAGAGGAAGAGTCAGAGGATCAGATTGCGCAAGAAAGAATCTAGTAGGCGTAGAGAACAGCTTGAGAGTCGTCTAAGTGAAAACGAAGAGGAGTTATTGTGATAAAGAGTAAGGTAAAAGAGAAAAAGGGTTGCGCGAGGATTTTGAGTGTAGAGGTTCCATACGAAGAGGTTGTCAGGGTGCTGGATGAGACCACCTCAGAAGTTTTGAAGGTTGCCAACATACCTGGTTATAGGGCAGGCAAGGCACCGAAGGATTTAATAAAGGCACACCATGGTGACAAAATAAAGGATGAGGCCCTAAAGAAGCTTATATCGGATTCATATCAGGAGCTCCTTAGCTCTATGGAGCTTACCCCAATAAGCTTGCCGGAGGTCACAGATCTTAAGTTTCACGAAGAGAAACCTCTTACCTTTGATATAAAGTTTGAAGTAAAGCCCCAGATTAAATTAAAAGAGCTTTCTGCTATATCCCTTACCAAGAAGGTATACAGCATAAAGGATAACGATGTAGAGGATAGGCTAAATCGCATCAGGGAGTCCAATGCGCAATTTGTAAGCGTATCTGATAGGGCTATTGAAAATTTAGATTATATTATAGCTGATGTCGAATGCATGGTTGATGGCAAATCCGAAGAGAAGGCCCAGAATATTTGGTTATATGTAGATAAAGACGGTGAGGATGATATAGCGAAGTCTCTCATAGGCCTTAAAGCAGGCGATGAGACAAAGGCAAACAAAAAGATTGGCCCGGATCATCCAAAAGAGAATCTTCGCGAAAAGGATGCAGAATTTATAATCAACATTAAAGAGATAAAAAAGAAGGTTTTACCTGAATTAAATGAAGATTTTTTAAAAGTCATGGGTCAGTTTAAGTCTATCGATGAATTAAAGGAGCGTATTAAAGAATCCATAAAGCTTGAATATGAGAGATTGCAGGTTTCGGATATGAAGAATCAGATAGTTGACGCCATCGATAAATCGTATGATTTGAATTTGCCCGATTCATTGGTTGGTAAAGAACAACAGCGCATAAAGGAACAGCTTCGCAAGAAGCTCTTGTCCAATAATATAAAAGAGGAATTGATAAACGAAAAATTGACAAAGGTAGAATCTCAAATAGAAAAAGACGCAATAAAGAACGTAAAGGTTTATCTTATATTAAATGAAATGGCAGATAGTTATTCGATAGAGGTTGGCAAAGAGGAGCTTGATAAGGTTATTGAGTCTATCGCGGCCAGCCAAAGGCAGAGCGTAACGCAGTTTAGGGACTACCTTAGTAAGAATGATCTATATGAGGATTTAAAGCTTCAGATAAGACAGGATAAGATCTTTGATTTAATTTTATCAAAGGCTACGACTAAAGAGAAAAATATAAATTCATTGAATGAAATCAATACGTCCCAAGCAGCTTGATTTGTATGTTCCATATGTGCCATAAGATAAATCAAGGTAGGGATTCATTGAAGGAGGGTAAAATGCAACAGACATTAGTTCCAATTGTTGTTGAGCAGTCAAATAGGGGTGAGCGTGCATATGATATCTATTCAAGACTCCTAAAGGATAGAATTATCTTTATAGGTACACCGATTGACGATACAATATCCAATCTTGTTATAGCGCAGCTTCTCTTTCTGCAGATGGAAGATCCTGATAAAGATATCAATGTCTACATAAATACCCCGGGCGGTATTGTTACCAGCGGGCTTGCTATATATGATACCATGCAGTTTGTAAAGCCAGATGTAAGCACCTATTGTGTTGGCCAGGCAACAAGTATGGGGGCATTGCTACTGTGCGCCGGAACAAAGGGTAAGCGCTATGCACTTCCACATGCAAGGGTCATGATACACCAGCCATGGGGAGGTGTTCAGGGGCAGGCCTCTGATATAAATATTCAGGCTAAGGAGATATTGAAACTAAAGGATAAGATAAACAATATTTTATCGGAGCACACAGGCCAAAAACTTGACAAGATCGAAAATGATACAGATAGAGACTATTTCATGAGCGCTCAGGAAGCAAAAGAGTATGGCCTGGTTGATGAGGTAATAAGTAGAAAAAGTAAATAGACTAAGGAATATAACATGAGCCAAGATAAAAAATATTTATTAACTCCCGGCCCTACACCTATACCTGAAGAGGTATTGCGTTCTATGGCAAAGCCGATAATTCATCACAGGACACCTCAGTATAAGGAGATCTTTAAGGAGGTAAACGAAAATCTTAAGTATGTATTTAAGACTGAAAATGACATACTTACCTTTACAAGTTCCGGTACAGGTGCCATGGAGGCGGCGGTTATAAACCTTCTTTCAGAAAATGATGAGGCCATTGTGGTAAGAGGTGGAAAGTTTGGTGAGAGGTTTGCTGAGATTTGTGAAGCTTATAAAATAACCACTCATAATATAGATGTTACCTGGGGCGAGGCGGTTGATCCCGATCTTATTAAAAAGGCACTTGAGAATGATAGAGAGGGAAGGATAAAAGCTGTATTTACTACTTTGTGTGAGACCTCGACAGGCGTCACCAATGACATAGAGGTTATAGGAAAGATAGTAGGTAACAGCAAAGCTGTATTGGTGGTAGATGCCATAAGCGGTCTTGGATCAGTTAGGATAGATACAGATGGTTGGGGCGTTGATGTTGTAGTTTCAGGATCTCAGAAAGGGCTTATGATACCTCCAGGGCTTAGCTTTGTATCGGTTAGCAAGAAGGCATGGGGGTTGGTCGAAGGGTCAAAAACCCCAAAATTCTACTTTGATTTTAAACCCACTAAAAAAGCACTTGATAAAAACGATTCTGCATTTACACCTGCTATTACACTTATGATAGCATTAAACGAATCTTTAAAGCTGATAAAAAAAGAGGGGATAGATAATGTTATTTCAAGGTGCGAGGCCTTAGCAGATGCAACAAGGAAAGCGATGTTAGCACTAGGCCTTGAACTTTTTGCACCGAATGCAGCATCCAGCGGCATTACATCTGTTAAGGTGCCAGAAGGGGTCGATGGTGCAAAGTTAGTTAAGGATATGCGTGATAAATATGGGGTTTCAATAGCAGGTGGTCAGGGTGATTTAAAGGGTAAGATATTCAGAATTGCCCATATGGGATATATAAATAAATCTGATATAAAAGTTGCAGTTTCATACCTTGAGGTTGTATTATCAGAACTTGGATATAATGTAGAAAAGGGTGCTGGTGTAAATGCGCTGGCGTCATAGTTTACATAGATTTAAGTAAAACCAATTATACATACAGAGGTTATAGATGAAGATACTTGTCAGCGATACAATATCTGAAGAGGGGCTTGCGGTTTTTGAAAAAGAGAAGTCCGTGGAGGCTATTGTAAAAACAAAGCTATCTCGGGATGAGCTTAAAAAGGCGATAAAGGACGTAGATGCCTTGATTGTTAGAAGCTCAACCAAGGTTACTAAGGATATAATTGAGAGCGCTACAAAGTTAAAGGTTATCGGTAGAGCAGGTACCGGACTCGACAATGTAGATGCTTCTGCTGCTACAAAAAAGGGTATCATAGTTATGAATACGCCGGGCGGAAATACCGTTTCCACAGCGGAGCTTACATTCAGCATGATACTTTCTTTATCAAGAAGGATTCCCCAGGCACATGCTTCCTTAAAGAGCGGTGAATGGGAGAGGAAAAGGTTTATGGGTACCGAGCTGCTTGGAAAGACCATCGGTATAATCGGCCTGGGTAGAATAGGATCTGAGGTAGCGAAGCGCTCCATGGCCTTTGGTATGAAACCGATAGCTTTTGATCCTTATATATCAAGTGATAAGGCAAAGGAGAGCGAGGTCGAGCTTGTTGAGTTTAAAAAGCTACTAGAACTTTCCGACTATATAACGGTCCATATGCCCCTAACGACTGAGACAAAGCATATGTTGAGTACTAAAGAGTTTAAGCGTATGAAGGACGGTGTAAGGATAGTAAACTGTGCAAGGGGTGGCATAGTTGATGAGAAGGCATTATATGAGGCTTTGAAATCTGGAAAGGTTGACTCTGCTGCACTTGATGTATTCGAGGAAGAGCCGCCCAAGGATAGTCCCTTACTTGGCCTAGATAATGTTGTAGCTACTCCACACCTGGGTGCATCTACCGAAGAGGCACAGGTAAATGTGGCTATAGATATAGCTAAGCAGGTCTTAGATGTGTTGCTTGGAAGAGGGATAAGAAGCGCCGTCAATGTACCTTGTGTTGAACAGGAATTGCTCGTCCATATAGCACCCTTTATAAACTTAGCTGAGAAGATAGGTCTTTTTGTTGCACAACTTGCTCAAGGGAGAATACGTGAAGTTAAGGTAAAATATTCAGGCGATATAACAACACATGATACAAAGCCGGTAACGATAGCACTGGTAAAGGGAATTTTGAGTCCTATACTTGTAGAGAATGTTAATTATGTTAATTCGACATGCCTTGCCAAGGAGAGGGGTATTAATATAATCGAGGCGCGCGCAACAGAGGTTAGCGATTTTGTAGACCTTATAGCGGTTGATGTTATTACCG
>CAZOIE010000116.1:0-5560 GCA_964579905.1 uncultured Planctomycetia bacterium | reverse complement strand
GATAGATAACCTGGTTCAGATAGCGCATAATGTAATTATTGGAGAAAACTCCATAATAGTTGCCCTGACTGGAATTTCTGGATCAACGATAATAGGAAAAAATGTAACGCTCGCCGGACAAAGTGGCATAGCGGGACATCTAAATATTGGAGACAATGCTATTGTTGCAGCCAAGGCGGGGGTTACAAAGTCTGTTGGACCTGGAAGCTGTGTTTCTGGCTATCCGGCAAAACCACACGATAAGGCCAGAAAGGTAAATGCATTAGTACAACGCTTACCCATATTGGTTGAGCGCCTGGAAAAGCTGGAAGAGGATATTAAGAAGCTGAAGCAGTAAAATTTAAGAGCTATAGAGGAGAATTCTATGAGTCTGCAGAGTACGATTCAAAAAGAAGTAAAACTAAAAGGCGCCGGTATTCATACAGGAAAAGCCGTCAATGTGACATTAAAGCCAGCAAGTATAGATAGTGGGATAAGGTTTGTTAGAGTGGACCTGCCGGATAGACCGACCATAAAATGTGACATAGAGAATGTAATTGATATTGCGAAAAGACCAAGGCGAACTTCTATTGGAGATGCTGGAGCCGAGGTACATACAGTAGAGCATCTGTTAGCATCGCTTGCCGCCCTTGGAATAGACAATATTACCGTTGAGCTGGATTCGGAAGAGCTCCCAGGATTTGACGGAAGTGCGCTCTCATTCGTTGAGGCCTTAAAGAAGGCCGGTAGACAAGAACAGGATAAACAAAAGAGTGTATTTGATATAAAAGAGCCTGTGTGGGTAGAGGAAAATGGTGCAACACTTCTTGTTATTCCGTCAAAACAGCTGACATTTTCATATACTTTGAACTATGACCATCCGTTTTTACAGTCTCAGTTTTTAACATATAATATAGACGCAGATTCTTTTGAAAAGGAGCTTGCGCCCTCAAGGACATTTTGCACGGAGTCCGAAGCAAATGAGTTGCAGTCACAGGGGCTTGGCAAAGGGGCAAACTATGATAATACCGTAGTGGTTGGCGAAAAGGGTGTTATTAAGAATAAGCTTAGATTTAAAGATGAATTTGTAAGGCATAAGATAATAGATTTAATAGGCGATCTTAATCTTCTTGGGTTTCCCATAAAGGCCCATGTCATTGGTTTTAAGAGTGGCCATGCGGTAAACATACAGCTTCTTAGAAAGATCAAGAATCTAAAGATCCGTCAGGAAGAAGGTAGAATTCCCGCAGTACACGTTGAACCATTTACAGACATACTGGATGTAAGCGCGATAGAGCGTATACTTCCTCATAGATATCCATTTTTATTCGTTGATAGGATTATAGAGCTTGAAGAGAATAAGCGCGCCGTTGGGATAAAGAATGTTACCATGAACGACTATTTCTTCAAGGGGCATTTTCCAGGCCGCCCTGTTATGCCAGGTGTTATAATAATAGAGGCGCTTGCTCAGGTAGCAGGGGTATTGATGCTAAATAAACGAGACAACCTAGGTAAACACGCATACTTTATTAGCATAGAGAAAGCGAAGTTTAGAAAAGTGGTTGTTCCAGGAGATCAACTAAGGCTTGAGGTAGAGGTAGCCCGCCTTAAAACAAAGATAGCACAGATCAAAGGTAGGGCCCTTGTTGATGGTAAGGTTGCCGCAGAGGCTGATTTGATGTTTACTATTGTAGATCCATCATGAGGTTATAATATGAAGATTGCAAAGACAGCTATAATTAATCCCAAAGCAAAACTTGCAAGTTCGGTAGAAATAGGCCACTATACCGTTATAGACAAGGATGTAACCATAGCCGCAGGTACCAAGGTAGGGCATCATTGCTTTATAAAAGGCGGTACGACTATAGGCAAGAATTGCCATATCTTTAGTAATTCGGTTATCGGAGAGATCCCCCAGGATTTGAAGTTTAATAAAGAAAAGAGTTTTTTGAAAATAGGCGATAACAATACAATTAGAGAGTTTGTAACAATAAACCTTGGCACCAAAGAGGGAGGGGGCACTACATTGATAGGTAATAACAATCTTATTATGGCCTACTCCCACATAGCCCATGACTGCAAGATAGGTAACGATGTGATACTTGCAAATGCAGCAACATTTGGGGGCCATGTAAGAATAGAGGATAAAGCATGCATAGGTGGCATGGTTGCTATTCATCAGTTTGCAAGAGTTGGCAAGTATGCCTTCATAGGGGGTAACTCCACCATAAGGCAGGATGTTCCACCCTTTTCCATGGTTGATGGACAACCTGCAAGCGTTATGGGGATAAACAGCGTAGGCCTAAAGAGGGCCCATTTTAGCTTGGAAATTAGAACAGCACTTAAGAGAGCAATAAAGATTTTGTTTAAATCCGGCTTATTAACAGGTAACGCTGTAAAGAAGATAAAGAAAGAACTTCCTAAGATACCCGAGATTACCTATCTTATAGACTTTATTAAAAGTTCTGAGCGTGGGGTAATTAGGTAGCCTGTGGGTAGTTCTTGATATAAAGAAATAATGTTCCAAGGAGGTGTGTCAAAATGTTAGAAAATGAAGTCGGTGGTTTTGATTGTGGCATTGTTAGTTGCGGCATTATCGTTGTTACAGTAATAGTAGCAATGATTCAGTGTTTTATATAGTAAAAACCACTTTAAAAAGTATAGGAGGTTGAGATGCCAGACAGAGACTTAGAGGGTTATGAATGTGGTTTATTTGTCTGCGGTACCTTACTTGTATTGACGTTGTTGGTAATGGCTCAGTTTTTTGCCTAGTATTTTAAGGTAATAGTAGAAAAAAGAAGATAGATATTTTTACGAGAGGGATTTTCTGTTTAGTTTTTTCATTTCTTTAAAGAGCTATATTGATTAGAGCGAGAAAGATAAAAGATGAATAAAATAGGATTGATAGCTGGAAACGGAAGGCTTCCAATTTTATTTGCCCAGGCCGCAAGGAAGAAGGGCTTTCAAGTGGTATGCGTGGCGATAGAGGAGGATACCGACAAAGCCATAGCTGAGCATGTTGATAATATATACTGGGTAAAGCTAGGTGAGCTCTCCAAACTATTTAGCATATTGATACAACAGAAGATTACGAAAGCTGCAATGGTCGGCCAGATTAAGAAGGTTCATATCTTTGAAGAAGGCCTTGCGCGTGATAAAGAGGTTATGAATGTCTTAAGCTCTGTCAGTGATAATAGAGACAGCCCTTTACTCAGCGCCCTTATCGATAGGCTTGGCTCTCAGGGAATAGAGATTATAGATTCAACGCAGTTTTTAGATGATCTTCTTCCCCAGGCAGGCGTGCTTACAAAGAGAAATCCAACTGCTAGCGAGAAGATGGATGTTGAATTTGGGTTTCCTATTGCCAGAGAGATAGCGGGCTTAGACATTGGCCAAACCATTATAGTGAAGAATCGAGTTGTGGTATCCGTTGAGGCGGTTGAGGGTACAGATGAAGCTATAAAGCGCGCAGCTGGGCTTGCCGGAGAAGGTCTCGTTGTAATCAAGGTCGCAAGGCCCAAGCAGGACATGCGTTTTGATATACCGGTAATAGGTCTTAATACCATTCAGAGACTCATTGAAGCAAAGTCAAATATTCTTGCCATTGAAGCAAAGAAAACCCTCCTTGTTGATAGGGATGAGTTGATTAAGTATGCAGATGATAACAATATCTCTATCATAGCTCTATAATTCTAATTATAAAAAGAAATAGACGTACTTGTATATATTAACCTCTTGTGCTATAATTGGTTACATAGCGCTGTGTTATAAAACCTAAGGATAATTAGTATGTTTTCACGTAAAGTAAAGCTATTTTTCATGGATCATTGGCTTAAGATCACCATATTTTCGGCGGTCTTTATCCTTATATGCCTAGCCATATGGGGCCTTATGAGCTTAGAGTCCTTTTATGCCAAGCTTACACTTGCCACATTGCCCCTTCAGCTGTTGATGGTTGCTATGAATGCCTTTATCTTTGTCTATATGTATATGACTATGTTCCGTGGCGGAATAGGCCGCATGAAGAAATCCGCTGTAAAACCAGAAAACGTAAATGTACGTTTCGCCGATGTAATAGGAATGGAGGAGGCAAAGAAGGAGGCCCTAGAGGTGGTAAGGCTCTTAAAGGACAGGAAGATGGTTCAGAATATAGGCGGCAAGGTCGTAAGGGGCATAATGATGATAGGCCCACCTGGTTGCGGCAAGACCTATTTGGCAAAGGCTATCGCTACAGAGGCAGGCATCCCTTTTATATCAGCTTCAGGAAGCGAGTTTGTGGAGGTGTTCGTTGGTATAGGCCCATCAAGGGTCAGGCAGCTCTTTAAGAAGGCAAGAAGGCTTGCCTATGGCGATGGCGCTTCTATATTATTCATAGATGAGCTTGATGCGGTTGGATGCTCAAGATCTGCAGACCTTGGTTTTGGTGCACGTACGGAACAGAACAATACAGTAAACCAGCTGCTTGTTGAACTTGATGGTTTGAATGATCGCAAGGAGGATGTAATTATAATAGGGGCAACAAATGCACGTGAAAGCGAGCTTGACCAGGCGCTGCTTCGTCCAGGCAGAATCGATAGAAAGATATATGTTGATAAACCCAATTTTGAAGACAGGGAGAAGATCTTCCAGTATTATCTTAAGAAGATAAAGCACGATGTTAATATTGATTTAAAGAAGCTTGCTATGAGGACCGTATGGAAATCCGCTGCCGATATTGAAAACATAGTAAAAGAATCGGCACTGATAGCAACCAGGTATAAACGAGAGGGTGTTACCTTTAAGGATGTCTCAGAGGCCATTGAGAGAATAGATCTTGGCATGAAGCATCATAAGCGCATGACACCCGATGAAAGAAGACGTGTTGCCTATCATGAGGCGGGACATCTTATAGTTACCTATTTTCTGCATCCAACCGATGATGTATTTAAGGCCTCGATTATCTCTAGGCGTGATGCCCTTGGTGTTGTCTATCATCAGCCGAGTGAAGAGCTGTTTCTTTCAAACAGGGAAAGAATTCTGGCCAACATAAAGGTTGCACTTGCAGGCTTTGTTGCAGAGAGGATGAAGTGTGGGAGTTCTTCCGATGGAGTATCCAGTGATTTCCAGCAGGCGATGCACTTGGCGCACAATATGGTATGGAGACTGGGTATGGGCTCAAACGGTTTTATAGGCGACTATGCAACACTTCTTAGCCGCGGCTTTATAGATGCCTCCGGCGATAAGCTTTCCGATGGGGTTAAGGAAAAATTGAATGACGAAACCCATCTTATCTTACAAGAATGTCTCAGGAGCGTAGAAGAGCTTATTAAAAATGAAGAGGTTATACTGGACAGGTTTGCCAATGAGCTTCTTACAAAAGAAGAGCTTGAGTATGATGAGATAGAGCAAATATTTGCTGAATACGGTAAAAGCACAAAGCAGAAACATATTGAGCCCGAACAAAAAAGCTAAAAAGAACACCTACCTTAATGAACTTACATAAAGACCTAACCCTAAAAACCTTTCTTATATTCACAATGATTTTTCAGTTAGCGCTGGTATCTATTGGCTGCAACTCTGTTGGCAAGGTTTATTCTAAGGA
>CAZOIE010000115.1:0-5575 GCA_964579905.1 uncultured Planctomycetia bacterium | reverse complement strand
TGGTGTTTCTTCCTCTATAAGAGTTGCCTCAGTCTTATCTTTTCTTGAGGACATTAACCAAAGCAAACCTAAGATACCAATAATAATTATGGGTATCACACAAAGTGCCACTAAAAGAGGAAGTGTTCCCATCCAGGTATCTTCATCAACGCCGTATATATACCCTAAATAATTCAGGCCAAAAGCAGCGGCACCCAATTGACTCTCCAATGCAGGCTTAGCAGGTTCTAGCTGCTCTTGTGTCTGCCACAACTTATCATATACAGCTGCGGTACTTTGACCTTCGGGAGATTCTGAGAAGTAGGACGGTATGCCCAATGCACGACCAAGACCTATTAACATAAGCGCCTTTGTGTGCGGACTTATTTGGTCAATAACCTCGCCATCATACCCCATATCACCATCCTGTGTAACAACACTCTCTGCAAAACCGAAATTATCCGAATAGATATCAGGGTACTCATCCTGAATATCAAATAGAGCAGTAGCTGCTGTCGGGTCAAGAGAAGCTGCCAATCCTACCGCGTGAGGAACAAATACATCCTCAATTATGTCTTTTGTCTCTGCCAGCTCAATAATACCCAAATTACTTCTATATCCCAATGGCGTAAATGCGGCTGAGCGATAGGCGTTTAGCTCTTTCATGGTAAGTACATAGTTTGAGGTTATGGCATCTATGCCGGGTGACCAGCCTGGCTCACCATATAGAGAAGGTACTAAGGACTGGTAAGCTGAACCTTCATAAAATACGGTGGTTAAAACAGGTTCTGGTATAGTCTCAGAATCTATTGGGGATTCTGCAACGGCTGCTAGGAGTCTATCAAATGTACCTTCCGGTAGATCGCCTCTTGCTTCTGCATATGCCACAACAATCCTTGACTCAGAACCAAATGTAGCATAATAGTTAGCAGCCTCATAACGCGTTCCATCTTCGGTTATCAAATAGCCCCATCTCATAGCGCCTGCAACCTCATCGTAATAGCTGCTATAGTTACTCTGACTGAGCATCCGCTCTATTATAGTAACTATATCCTTATCATCGCTATAGGCATCTCTGACCGAGATAAGGTTAATATCAAAGAGACCATTATCCAAGGAGGAACTCCACAGGCCGGTTTCAAGTTCGATGCTGCCATTTTTAACAACATTGATACCCTGCTCAAGCGGCTCTCCTGTGATTGTATGATAATAATTATAGAAAAGACCTGTTGCAGGATCCCTTTCAAGGGCCCGTAGGGATTGAAGCATCTTATAGGTAATCACAGATGCATCGAGATGGGTAAGCATTACCTCGGTTTGAGCATCATGGGACAATCTGTTAAATGCGCCATTTCCGTTGATTCCGTAATATATAATCCCTTTGATCGCTGGATGAAATTTCACTAAAGAGCAGCGCTCCATCAGGAAGCGAGCGGTTATAATTTCTCTCTGCCTCGTTGTAATTAAATGCAATATACTCCTGTAAAACGGCATACTCTAATATTACATGATTCTTTTCGCTCTCCGTGAGCCTTTCGAAGACACCTGCGCCTGCTGTATCATCAAATGACTGTTTTGCTGCTTCAACTATAGAGTTCATATGCCTTGCATCAAGCCAAACCCCCATATCCCTTGCATAGGCTATGGCGTTAAGAACCTCAGCTGACTGTGATATATTGAATTGATTCTCCAAATCTATTACAATCTCAGTATCAATCCATGCACGGTTATAAGGTAGGTATGTTTCCGGTGAAATCAAAGATCGAAGTCCACTTGCCTCTGCCTCACTCATAACGGACAAACCTGCTAACTGCCAAGGAGATAGCTCACCCGGCTCTCCAAGCTGGTTATCTATGGGACCTATTTGCGAAATAGGACTATGTGGCTTAAATACCTTATACATATTCAAAAGACCCTCAAGCGACATATCTCCGGCCAGATATGCAACTACCCCTATTAAAGAACTTACAATCATAACAGAAAATACAGCTAATACCGCAGCTGCACCTGCGTTTTTGAAACGGTGTGCCGAGAAAACCGATGGTAGTTCAATATCGACTTCACCAAGGAATTCTTTTAAATTCCCGGGAACACTCGTAATATATCTACTGAATATCTTATACTTGGACATCCATTTCTTTATCTTGATAGTAATCGTAAGCCTGGGCAGTTCGCTTCCAGGTTCAAACCCAAAAGGCAGACCCAGTTTAAGCTTGCGTATTCTCTTGAAGTTATACATGAAAAGAAGAGCGCCAATTATTACAAGGAATGAATTCACTATTGACTCCCGCTGCTTTCCGTGGAATAGCATAATCTGTATCTGAGGTCTGCTCGAAGCACCTATTTCGCTTGTCATCTCAAGTACCGCCTTCTCCGAGGCCTCCTCAGGAGCTATAAGCTCTTCCGGGGATCCGAAATGATACACCGCCTTTGTGTACTGCGCCAATCTTCCGCCAGGGCTTATCTCCTGCTGGAACTCTCCAACCCAGGATTCATTATACTCAAGCAGAATATCTGCCGGAAGTACAAGCGATACAGGAAGCTCTAATCCCTCAGCCTGCCTATACACTCTTCCAAATAACTCATACGGTGTTACATACCCAATTCCACGCTCCGGTCCGAATATCTCTCCGAAGATATAAACCTCATCAGCAAGCGATATTGTGTCATGGTTCAAAACTGCATCCAATTTTTCGTTCGGTTCGGTTGTGTTAAGTGTAACGGCCAGGGAGATGTTTTGATTTTCTGCGGTGAGCCTATCAACATGCGAAATGAACTCCATGGCAAGTTCTAAATCTGAAAAATCAGGTGACAGAACCAAGGTTACTTCATGTCCAGACTCATCCAGGAGACCGATAAGCCTTCTAAGCCTACTATCTCCATCCTCGGTATCATAAAGAATAATCTCTAAGTCGGTCCTCTTGAGCTCCTCCGGAACAATCATTACGGAAAGATGGTCAGCACCCACATATGCATCAAAGTCCGATGGCTGGCTAAGACCGTTATCCAGGCTTAAAACTAGGAGTCCCGATGATACTTCAATTCCAATCTCAGGAGCGCTCCATTTTCCTATATTGTAACCAAGGTCACCCCTCATAACACCGAATGAGGTCCATAGCTTGGTTAGCTCCAATAAACCTGCAGGACCAAACAGTACCTTATCAAATAAAGTATCAGCCTGCATGGACACTATAACATCTTGCAAACTCTGCTTTATATAATCAATGCGTGCAATGGTAGCCTCATCGGTTGAAATCATGGATAAATCATCAAGGCGCAGTATAAGCATATCGAGAGTTGATTCTGCCATTGTACCTCTAGTTACCAAATCTATAAGCGGCTCTACGGCAGACTCTCCTATTATAGGATCAGAGATATAGTCTATTAGTACATCCAATGCCCTTGCCTGTGTTGAAGGCGGCAACTGTCTACCCCTTATTGTCTCGATGAACAGTAATGCCTCTTCACGCTTCTGAGTTATGTCGATATCCGGATTTTCCAGGTCATCTATAATAAGTTGAAGGTTATCCAAAACAGCGCTTTCATTGGTATCGATATCCTTTAAAATAGTCGAAGCCACCCAACACAACGCTCTTTCCAGTGTAGGTTTAACGTTAGTATTCTGTATTCCGGATTCAAGAACAGATGTAACGGTAGCGCCCCTCTCTATGCCATCTTCGGGATTAACTACCATCTTAACTATAGAATTTGCGGTAATCGCATCTTCGACCATGACATAATCTCTTAACGAAGCAGGAACCGAATATTCAAAATATCTCCTCTCTAACTCACCCTGCCTGAAAGGTTCGGGGAATAACTGGCGTGGCATGGAATTTGAGGCCGCTATAATCTGTTCTATAATTCCATTTATCTCACTCTCGGGTATCCTACCTGCATAACCCAACCATCCAAGGCCATCTATGGCTATTAGCGTACTGAAATCCTCATTGTCCAACGCATCCTGCAGAATGGTTGCAACATAGGCTCCGGTTAAATCGCTGAAAATTACCCTCGTAGACCATCTCCAGAGCGTATAAAGCCTTGCCTGATACAACTCATCATCATCTTCTGTCCCAAGCTCGGATAATTGAGTCCCTATGACACTCTCAAGCATTAAGACCTCTCTGATAAATTTGTTTTGCTCCTGTAGCGATAGTTCATCAAACGCACCTGTGAAGTAGGTCTCGTCATATTGACGGCGTATTCGCATCCTATCTCTACTTAAATATGAGGTTCTTGAAACACTTGTTGCAATAACCGATAATGCCTGCTCTGGGTATGCCTGCGCAATGTCTCCCATAGCAATGGTGGCTGCTGCTGAAACCTCAGAATCATCCTGTAGCTGCATAAGGAAGAATACCAGTGCTTCTATATCGGTATATACTCCTTCATACAGTGATATTGACAGCACGTCTTCTCTTGCAACGTAAATCCTGCCAAGCGATAAAACCGCAGCTTCTCTTACGGCTACATCAGACTCATTCTCCGCAACATTCATTAAGGCTACGATTATGCGCGATAGATCACTGGTGTTAATATACCCAACATCATCGGAATATCTTCGTCTTTCTACTATGGAAGCCAATCCCTCAGAGAGGCGCATCTTTAAATAATCCCCTGTAGCAGGATCAGAGAATAAGACTATCAACTCATCCATTGTATCTCTAAAGCCTGATGACTCAGCGGTCGTTACGGAAGCACCGGCAGAGGAGCTTAGCTTTACAAGAGCCGTAACAGTCTCATCGATATCTCTGTTCTTTGTAAGGCTGCTTAAGCGCGTAAGCAATGCTTCATTTATATCAGGAACGATATATTCGGGTATATGGCCAAGCTCCGCCATATTGCCCAATGCGACTGCAGCAAGCTGATACTCATTATCTTCGCCATTTCGTATTACGTTAACAAGCCCTGTTATCGATGGATAAATCTCATCAACGGAAATCCTATTATTGACCGCAAGGCGCCAAATACCCCAAATGGCAGAGGTCCTTACCCTCGAATTTTCATGCTCATCATAAAGGATGGCTTTAAATACACTATATACCCCAGCGTAATCTTCTGAAGGAAGTAATCCCAGCTCAAGCATTACACCAAGGCTTGATGCTGCCGCTGTACGCTTTGCATTATCATCTGAGGTTTGAAGTTCATTAAGAAGCTCATCGGCCAAATCAGCAAATACAGCCCTATCGAGCTCATGACCTCTTTGCTCGACCACCCTTCTAAGCGCCCATACAACCTCAGGCTCGGTAAATAAATCAGGTGTATTCATATAAGCGCTAAAGAGCCAATTGAAATAATCATTAAGCTGTCCGGCTGAAACGGCAGGATTTGAAACAATCTCTACTATAACCCAATAGATAGCTATGCGCTCCTGCCTGGTTGCATTATGCGACATGGTAGATAAGGCATTTAATAGCTCACTTTGAAGTCCTGGAGGAATCCTGTATACCTTTGCAATATCCCTTAAGGCAGAAAGTGCACTCATGCTATCCGCTCTTCCTGAAAGCCTGTGAATTGAGGAAAGTTCGGTTATATAAAACCTTAAGATTGAACTTACCTCTTCATCGGTTGCATCCTCACCCAGTGTGATAAACCT
>CAZOIE010000114.1:0-5609 GCA_964579905.1 uncultured Planctomycetia bacterium | reverse complement strand
TTAATGTAATATTTTTATTATCTAGATAACAGAATTTCTCTTTTATAGCAGCACAACCAACTGTCGTCGATAAACATATGCTGAAAATTAGAACAATATAAAACAATCTTTTCATACTCCCCTCCATACTAACCAGCTATCATCTGTTTAAACTTTTTCTCATCTATAATTTGAATTCCCAGCTTCTGTGCCTTATTAAGCTTTGAGCCGGGTTTCTCTCCTGCTACAAGAAAATCTATCTTTTTACTGATGGTATCAGACACGTTACCACCCAGTTCCTTCACGAGCCTTCCTGCTTCTGGTCTTGTAAACGAACTCAGTTCGCCTGTAAAAACAAATCTTTGGCCTGATAGTTTTCCTTTTCTTTCTAATCTTTTATAATAAAAGTTAAGTCCGACCTTTCTAAATTTTTCTATTACTTTTTTAGTGTTACTTATATTAAAAAAGCTATGTATGCTCTTGGTCATTATAGAACCTATCTCAAATATATTAGAAAGTTCTTCTATTGAAGAACCAGCCAACTTATCAATCGATTTAAAATTCTCTGCTAAAACATCTGCAGCATGCGCGCCTACATGCCGTATGCCAATGGCATATATAAATTGCGGTAGGGTATTCTGCTTGCTTTTATTGATGCCATATATTAGATTATCTGCCGATTTATCAGCCATTCTATCAAGGCTCTTGAGCTGTTCAAATGTTAAAGAATAGATATCTGCATAATCCTTTATGAGACCCCTATCTACTATCTGCTCTATTATAGCCTCACCCAAACCTTCTATATCCATAGCCTCCCTTGACGCAAAATGCTTTATTCTCATTTTAAGTTGCGCTGGACAAGATACATTTTCACACCTAAAGGCAACCTCACCTTCTTTTCTTGTTATCTTTGACGAACAGGATGGACAGTTCTTTGGCATTGTAAACTTTTTTTCATTACCCGTTCTCTTCTTTTTTACAACCTCTACCACTTGAGGTATAATTTCACCAGCCTTTTCTATTACAACTGTATCCTTTATCCTAACACCTTTTCTTTGGATTTCATCAATATTATGAAGGGTCGCTCTTGAGACAGTAGAGCCAGAAAGCTTTACAGGTTTTAATATAGCAACAGGGGTTAGGGTACCTGTCCTACCAACCTGGATTATAATATCTTCTAGCTTTGTTTTGGCTTGCTCAGCGTGGAACTTATAAGATATCATCCAACGAGGGCTCTTAGTAGTCGCACCAAGTAGTTCCTGCTGCTTGAAAGAATCAACCTTTACCACCATTCCATCTATATCAAAATCAAGGCTCTTTCTTTTAGCCTCCCATACGTTGCAGTAATCGATAATCACATTTAATGAACTAAACCTTTTCACGTGAGGGCTTACTCTGAAGCCCATCTGTCTATATAACCTTAATAACTCTGACTGTGAATCTATGCTAGCACCTTCTAAAAAACCAGCCCCATGAACATATATACTTAGATGACGCTGCGCGGTAAGGCGAGGATCAAGAAGCTTCAATGAACCGGCTGCAGCGTTACGTGGATTTGCGAATAACTCTTCGCCATTTTTTTCTTTTTCTTCATTTAAAATCTTAAAGGAGTTTTTATCCATGTATACCTCGCCGCGTACCTCGATAATCTCGGGAAGCCTTTCCTTTTTAGGGGGATTTAATCTAAGAGGAATAGCCCTTATCGTCTTTAAGTTGCTAGTTACATCATCGCCTCTTATACCATCACCACGTGTCGCACCACTAACAAACAAGCCATTTTCATATACCAACGATACAGAAACCCCGTCTATCTTTAACTCAACTGTATACTCTATCTTTTCTTGAGGCAGATTCTTCCTTACCCTTTTATCAAAATCTACTAACTCTTTAGGCGAGTATGTATTATCCATGCTAAGCATGGCAACTTTATGCTCAACAACCTTAAAGCTCCTTAGAGGTACACCACCAACCCTTTGTGTGGGTGAGTCTGGGCTTACTAGCTCTGGATAGGCTTTCTCAAGCTTAAGCAATTCCTTCATCAACCTATCATACTCAAAGTCAGAAATCTGTGGCTTATTCTCCACATAGTACCTATAATCATGAAGCCCTATTGTCTCTCTTAATTTATCAATTTTATCTTTTATATCCACTTTTACCATTTAGCGCCCTTCGCTCAACCTATCTGCTAAAATCTTGGGTAATCCTTCCATTAAGATCTTCTTCTTAGCCTTCTCTATATCATACTCTATCCTCTTTACTGAAATGCGCCTTTCTTGGATATCATATATTACATAGGCGGCTCTATTATCTCCATCCCTTGGTTGACCAACGCTTCCAACATTTATGATATATTGATTATCCGGATCTAAAGAAAATTCTTTTTCAAGGCTAAAATCTATCAACTTGTCTTTGTTTCTTATAAAAGTTACAGGTTGGTGAGAATGTCCAACAAAACATGGTCGCTTACCATCCATCTTTATGAAACTCTTGCTCGCATCATCCGCGCTAAATATATAATTAAAGCTATGAGGATCGTTTAAGCTTCCATGTGCCGCTATAATATTCTCATCTTCAAATGTCAGCTCTATCTTTCTTAAAAACTCCTTTTCATCTTCATTTAGCATATCGGCTGTCCACATTACAGCAGCCCTTGCATACTCATTAAACCACTTTGTATCAAGAAGCCCTAAAACCGCCCACTCATGGTTACCGCTTAATAGAGCAGAATCCAATGACTTAACAAGTCTTATACACTCTTTAGGATCTGCACCATATCCAACGATATCACCAACTATCACTATTCTATCAATACGCTCTTTCTTAAGGGAATCTAGAACACTTTGGAAAGCTTCTAGATTAGAATGTATATCGGCGATTATCGCATAAAGCATTATACTAAAACCGTATAGTAAAGCCGCTAAATTCACCGGTAGGGCGCAGGTGTTCGATATCGCTATTAGAAATATAATAGCCCATTCTCTCTTGAAGACTATTAAGAAAGCTATTAATGGTGTCAGAGTCTGACTCTGCAACAAGCTCAACCCTGCCATCTGAAAGATTCTTCACATACCCTGTAACATCGAACTTTGAAGCTATAGCTTCCGTTGTAAATCTAAAGCCAACTCCTTGCACCCTTCCTAAATAAAGAACTCTTACCCTTTCTTTATCCATTTTCTATGACTTCTTTTTTTATGTTCGATATATCCTCCGGAGGAGGAGTTATGGGTATTCGAGAGTTTATAGGAAAATTTATCGAGTCTCTTCTGTGCATCATCATATTTAGACTTGGTATTTGAGATGTGTTTACCTACGGTATCAAAATCCTCTCTAAACTTACCAAACTCTCCCTCTAAGCTTGAAAGAGCGCTTATTATTCGCTGTGCGGATTTCTCTATCTTCAAGCCTTTTAATCCCAGAACTATTACTTGAAGATATGCATAGAAACTATTTGGGGAAACGGGGATAACCTTCTTGGCTAGAGCATAGGAATATATACTCGCGTCATCTGAGACCACATCGTCCTTTATTATCGTCTCATAATAAACATTCTCCGCTGGAATGTACATTATCGCAAATTCGAATGTTCCCTCATCCGGGAGAATATACTTCTGGGATATTGATTCAATATGCTTCTTAACATCCTGTATAAACCTTTTCTTAAGAGACCTTTTCTCCTCTTCCTGAACTGTTTCTAATAGCCTTTTGAAATTCTCAAGTGGAAACTTGGAATCAACGCTAACTAAATTTTGACCTATATTAATAACCGCATCTACCTTCTCTCCAGATTTAAACGCATATTGAGTTTGAAAATGCTCACTCGGCATAATCTGCGCAAGCAGGTTCTCAAGCAGGAACTCACCAACGCCCCCCCTAAACTTGGGGGCACGCAAAAGATCTTGTAGGCTTGATATATTATTGCCTACATCTAAAATTTCCCTTACACCCTCTTCAAGCCTACCAAGGCTCTTATTAACACTTCCAATAACACTTGTTGCAGAATCAAGCCGATCACCTATTGTCTTATTGGCATCGGCAAGGGTTTGGCTGGTCTCTTTTAATCTTTCGTTTATTTGGGACACAACAGCATTTAGCTGCTCCTGGACTGAAGCAGAGACTTGATCAAGCCTTTGATGGAGCATAAGACTTTCATTGGAATTGGACGTTGCTTTTAGCTTCTGAGTAAGAAGGACGATGGTAAATATAAGTAGACCAATTAATACAAGTAAAAAGATTAGAATAACAACCGATATTATATCCATTTAACGCTTCCCATCGTTCTTTATGGTCGGGGCGAGCAGATTTGAACTGCTGACCTCTGCGTCCCGAACGCAGCGCTCTAGCCAAACTGAGCCACGCCCCGGAAGATTCTACAAGAGGGGCTTTATTTCTTTTTGTCTTTACTGCCTTTATGAGGCTTGCCGGACATTCGCTTTCTTCTTCTTCTGTTTTTGATTCTTCTAGGCATTTATGCTCCTTTTTTTAGATATTCTCTAGTTTACTTATAGCTCCTTTGAGTGCCTCCGTAACATGTTCATTCTTTTCTTTTTTAAGTCTCTTTTTAAGATATGGGAGGGCCTCTTTATGCTTAAGATCACCCATTAGCTGGGCTGTACTCAATCTGGTTGCCCAGCGATTATCCCTTAATCTTTTCTTGAGCAACTCGATTATACTTCTATCGGATAGCTCCTTGATTGCACCTGCTGCCTCAGCTCTAATATCTGGGTTAAAATCCCTTAACACCTTGACAAAATATGGAATAGCCGATTTATCACGAATCTTCCTTAAGGCAGTTACAACCTCAAGCCTAATATACTTATCCTTAATAGCCCTTATTAAATACTTGGTGGCGTATTTATCTTCAAACTCACCGAGTGCAACTGCGCAAGAAGAACGTACCGCCGAATCATCATCCTTTAAGCGCTTAACCAGCTGCCTAAGGCATCTTTTATCTTTAATTGCACCGAGCGCATCAATGCATGAACCGCGTACACGCGCATCCTTATCTCTTAGCAGCTTCATAAGATGCGAAACTGACTCCTTATCCCTTAAAACCTCCAACTCATTAACCGCCTTCTTCCTAACGTAAGGATCCCTATCACGCAACAAACCTATTATTGCATCCATATGCTCTTTGCCTGTAAGAATTCTTAAAGCATTCACAGAATTAGCACGGACCCTTGGGTCTTTATCATTCAATGCCTCAATAAGATGAGGTGCAGCATCTTTTCTAGCTAAAATGGAGAGTTCAAGCGCAGCATTAGCCCTTACGCCAGCGTCTGGATCCTGCAAGTATCGCACATATAGTTTAAATGCTTCATCCTCCTCCTTTTTAATCTGCTCAAAAGGCTTCTCTTCTTCTATTATCACTTTCTCTACAAGCTGATAATAAAACTTTCTCTCATCTTTTATTTGCTTCGGGGTCAGATTATCAAATATAAAATCAATTTAACTTATCCACAGCTGGTTTTATTCTAGCTAAACTTTCTTTTTTACCTAAGATTTCAAGGATTTCTGCTGGTGAGGGACTTTTTTCTTGTCCTGACAAGGCAACTCTGACTGGCCAGAAAATATCTCCTGGGGATAAGTTATTTTCTTTAGTTATTTGTTGTAATAAGTCATTAAGATCTTTT
>CAZOIE010000113.1:0-5632 GCA_964579905.1 uncultured Planctomycetia bacterium | reverse complement strand
GAGTAAAAATGTTACTTGACTATGAAAGTATTACAATTATTTATTAAATCAAAATTTTCTGAGATTATTCATCAATCTTCGTGCGGCACTAGGCGGATCTACCTCTTGATTAACCAGAATATCTCTTTGGGAAATTGTCCTGTTATATATTGCCGTATTAGCATCATCATGTGGAGCAAGAACTGCTCCCTCAAGCTTAATACCTACAAACAACCCTCTGCTCCTTGAATACGAAAGTATGCCACCTTTAAGCTGAAGGTCTGTTGAGGCCTCTGCATCCCTTCCATATGGACCAGCAGCGATCGCTGCGTCACCGCCAAGCTTAAACCTACTCTGAAGCAACCCATCAAGCCCCCTATCTGTCATAACTAAAAGTATAATATCTGTTGCCTGACCTCCTATCTGCCAACCAAAGCTTCCCCCTTTTAAGGTGCATACGCTAGGGGCACTCCATGTGTTTGTATCCTTATCCTTTGCAAGCATTACTCCTTGGCCATATTTAGCCCCGATTATAAATCCGCCACCTATTGTCGAAGGAACTATTACAATAGCCCGGCAATCTCTAAGAAGCTTCTCCGGTATCCCTTCATCGGGCATCTCTGTCATTTCTTCAAAGACTTTGGCCGACTCAACAAGGAGATTCTCCCATTTATCAAGTGCACAAGCTTTACTAGAAAATGAAAATATGAATACGATTAAAACAAGCCCCGCCAAAATCTTTTTCATATATTCCTCCTTTGTCTAGGATAAATTATAATCCCAAAAAAAGTAATTCTCAATATAAATCTATTTCAAATATGCCTTTATTATCTTTTGCTCATTTACAGGCTTATCCGCTGAATCAGCCTGTGTATTTTCTATCTTTTCTACAACATCATAGCCCGATACAACCTCTCCAAAAATCGTATGGCGCATATTAAGCCATGGGGTTTCTACGGTCGTGATAAAAAACTGGCTACCATTTGTGTTGGGTCCGGCATTTGCCATAGCCAATAAACCGGGTTTATCAAACTTAACATCTTCTTTTACCTCATCCTCAAAGAATTTTCCCCAAATTGAATCACCGCCTCTTCCTGTTCCTGTGGGATCTCCTCCCTGTATCATGAAATCCTTTATAACCCTGTGGAATATAATCCCGTTATAAAATCCTTTCTCAATGAGCCCTATAAAGTTCTCACATGCCAAAGGCGCTACATCGCTCATAAGCTTAATCTCTATTACACCTTGCGTTGTTTCTAATACTACGTTCTTCTCGCTCATCAAAGCCTCCTGTGCTGAAACATTGAAAATTAATGCAAATATAAATAACACAAATATAAAAATCCTCATTTACAAAACCCTCTCTTTGTAATAACTATTCCGACCACTTAATAACTTCCTCTGTCCAGATAGGATCAGGGTAATAAAAAATCCCATGTCCTTTTCCGGTATCTAGAACAATCTCTTTGCCTACAACATTCTCTGCTCTATCAAAGACCTCCTGGCAACTGCCTGCCACAAGGTCCGAAACATCATAAATAGAAAGAATGCGCCCGCAAGCCTTAGAGGCTCGACTAGAAAGAAATCTCTCAAACTTCCCTCTGAATCTGGTTCCCTCTTTACCGCAACCGGCCATAAGCACAAAGTTAACCTCAGGCTCTTTTAAGAAACTTGATAGTATCAATGCTATAAGGCCTCCTTTAGAATGTCCTATAACGGTGATATCTCCAGGCTTAACACCCTTACTCAAAAATTCCCGTATTTCATCCTCTACCTTCCTTGCATACTCTCCCTCTTTGATATTATCCGACCTGGCCTCACTAATTACTATAAACCCTTTTTTGGAAAAATAGTTTACTATCTTATCATACTGGTAGTATCCATGCTGACTATGCGGTTTGTTTAAACCGTGCATTTCAACCCAGCGACCATGCATATAGAAAAGGTATTTTTGGTTTAAATCTAAATTTTCGCTTAGTGCAATAGCGGCAGGGAGAAAACATAAAATAAATAGGGTTATTAATACTTTTTTATACATTGCTCTTACAGTAAAAACGCTATACTATAAAATACCCAAAGGTTATTAAGATTGCTCCAAGCATAATGGCTATTATAGAATGCGCTATTAAAAAAGCTTTATGTTTTATGTATATCTGCATAAATCCATGTACTGTATTTGGAAAAAGCAGAAGCCATATACCCTTAATTAATCCGCCCCAACCATAGATTGTTATTATTACCCGCCAGTCTGCAACCCACATGTTATGAAACATTAACACAACCATGCCAAAAACAAGCGGAAATAAGCTAGTGAAAAAAAGCAGGGCATAATTCTTGCAAAAATCCTCCATAACCCTTACATAATAACCTCTGTTAAACATAATACCCAGTCCAACAGTAATAAAAAGTGGTCCAAGAATCCTGGCAATAAATACCGAGATATCCATATCTCCTCCTTTTTAATAGCTTACCTTTTATTCACCATATATAGCTGCTATTACAATCCCCAGAAGCGGATATGTAATCAAAGATGATAGAGTCCAATATACCACAACCGTTACTGCAACATTCATAAAATAATATGTGGAAAACATGCCGGGTACAATACCTACGGCAAAAACACAAAGTCCAAATACAATCCCTTTCGATGTTCTATTTTTCCCAGGAATCCCTTTTACAAAAAGTGCATAAACATAGGCAAGTAAAAGATGAATCACAAGCGATCCTATATAAAGTACAATACCGGGAGCGCTATCAAAATTTTTCCAGATACCTACTGGCTCAAGCTTATATACCCAATTAAACAGTCAGCCGCACGTAACCATACCGATTATCGAACTAAAAACTGTAGTAACTACACCTGCTACTACTACTTTACCTATCTTCATAACATACTCCTTTTTTGAAAATTAAAGAAGCGATTGAAGCATATTAAACAAATACCCTGTTACAATAATAGCCGATGCGGTTACGCCAAAAAAGATAGATATCAACTGTAGCTTCATCGCACGCCTCAATATTATCGCCTCAGGAAGACTCAAAGCAGCCGTTGCCATCATAAAGGCCAGGGCAGTACCTAATGGAACACCCTTTCTAAATAAAACAACGGCTATAGGCACAATCGCAGCGCAGCTTCCATACATAGGAACCCCTATTATAGTAGCCAGGGGAACTGAAAAAGGACCTGTTTTATTTATTATTGCGTGTATGGTCTCTTGGGGAATGTAATTATGAATAAAAGCACCGATTCCTACTCCCAGTAATACCCACATCCAAAGCTTCTTTGTAATGGACTTAGCCTCATTCAAGCCAAACAAAATTCTTTCCCTAATATTCTTATAGGTTTTTTCTTCTAACTCCTGATTGTCCTCTTTAACCAATCCTTTAACAAGATATTTATCTAAATTCATCTTTCCTAATATAATACCAGAAACAACACCTATCACAATCCCGCTTAATACATACAATAGGGTAATCTTCCATCCGAAAAAGCCAAGCATTATTATAACCAAGTACTCATTAATCAAGGGTGAGGTTATTAAAAAGGAGAAGGTAACTCCCAGGGGGATTCCAGCCTCAAGGAAGCTCAAAAAGATTGGTATTGAGGAACATGAGCAAAACGGGGTTATGGAGCCAAAGAATGAGGCAAATAGATTTCCAAATACCTTCTTTTTGTTAATCCAGCTCTTAACCTTGCTCTGCGATATGAAGCTTCTGATAAATCCAATAAGGGCTATCATTAAAAAGAGGAGTAAGAGTATTTTTATAGAGTCATACAAGAAGAAATTAATCACTCCTCCTACTTTAGAATCAGGATTTAACCTGAAAACAGAGTAGGTAAGATAATCTATTATTCGCTGCAGCAAGACTTATCCTCTTTCTCGCAACATGGTTTTTCCTTTGATTTTTCTTCCATCTTTTTATCCAATTTTTCCATAAGCTTGCTCAAAAAACCTTTCTTCTTTTCTGAATCTTTCATATTCTCCTCCTTATAATCTTATTATACCACTAGAAATGATAAACAATAGGAATGTCTACTTCTCTTTATTGAAACCTTTAATCAGCGCTTTTATCGACTCTTCTATCTTTGAGAACTCGCCCTTCTTAAGCCACTCACTCTTAAACACGCTACCACCAAAGGCAACCGCAGATGCGCCATTTAGAAAGAAAGAATCGATACTATCAGGAGTTACGCCCCCGCATGCAAGCAGCTCTATATCGCTAAAGGGGCCTTTGATCTCCTTGAAGTAGCTTGGCCCGAAAAACTTAGCTGGAAATACCTTTACCATAGTTGGCTTCATGAGCCAGGCATTGTATATTTCCTGCGGGGTAAGGGCTCCGGGAAATACCGGTATGGAGTTCTTCCTGCAGTATTGGACTACATCTCGCACTAGGGTAGGTAGGACGATAAAGGTAGCGCCACTATCTAAGGCCTTCTTAAGATCATCCATGGTTAAGACGGTTCCAGCGCCTATTGTAAGGCGACCGCTTGCTGCCTTAACCATCTGCTGTATTAGCTCTGGAGCCTTTGGGGTATTCATGGTAATCTCAACGCAGTTCAAGCCGGATGAGATTATTGTTTCAGCAATGGGCTCGATTACATCCGACTCTACGCCCCGCAGTATTCCCATAACAGGGAGCTCTTTAAAGCGATTTACATCCATAAGCTAGTAATCTAGGCCTGTGTTTACCAAGCCCTCATAAAACTCTCTATAATCTTCCTTCTTATCGCTCTTTCTAAGAGCCATGGCTGCCTTTGGGTGCTCGTTCAGCATTCCTGCTATGGCATAAGGGATAATGTATCCCCATTCTATCTTTTCACGTAGAGGAATAAACTCATGGGATATCAGATCAAGAATAGGTCTAATATCAAATTTTGGATTTTTCAGAAATCCTATTAACAGCTCAAGGGGACAATTTCCCGCAGCACGACCTATTCCATATACGGTACCATCAAGATAATTAGCGTCATGAATAATAGCCTCTATGGTATTACCGAATGCAAGCTGCTGATGGTTATGCCCATGAAAGCCTACCTCTTTTGTCTTAAGGATACGTCTAAATAACTTGACCAATCGTTCAACCGGCTCCTGATATAAGGCCCCAAAGCTATCTACAATATAGACTACATCTGTCTTGCATTCCTTTTCAATCTGGTGCAGCGCTTCATCAAGCTCTGAGCCCTGATCACGAGAAATAGCCATAATGTTAATGGTAGTCTCATATCCTTTTTCATTAAAATGGTTAACCATATATATTGCTTTGTCTACATCTTTTACATAGCTAGCCGTTCTAATCATATCAACAGGGCTCTCAGATTTAGGCTTTACATCCTCTAACTCCACCCTGTCAACATCAACCATTACAGATATCTTGGTTTTAGATTCTACCCCTTCGATTATCTTCTCTATAACATCATCATCACAAAATTTCCATTGGCCGAATTCCTTGGGAGATATAAGCTTCTTGGAGTTCTTATTTCCCATCTCCTTATAGTCAACGCCGGCAGCAGAGATTGCCTTGTATACCTCCCGTACAAAGCGATCGTCAAAATCATGGTTATTTATCAATCCCCCATCTCGGATTGTACAATCCAACACCTTAATCTTCTCTCTAAACACGTTTCCTCCTTGTTAATATATATCTGACTAAT
>CAZOIE010000112.1:0-5675 GCA_964579905.1 uncultured Planctomycetia bacterium | reverse complement strand
GGTGGAATGAGAGTAGTGATAAACATAAAAAAGGCAGGTTGTCAAAGGAGTGGTATGAGGAACTTACTGACCTGCTTGATAACTCAGAGACTCAAGGATACATCCTGCTTTATAAACTACACCTTGCGCCAAATGTAATATCATGGCCCCTTAAGTTTATATCGGTTTTATCATTCTTTGGAATTACCGTTGCAACAGGTGCTTATTTTGGCCCCTTGAGTATAATATTCTCCTATTTCCTGCCTACAGCCATTTACAGGATTGCCGTTACCGTCATGGTAATGCGTCTATTTGGTGGATTCAAGAAATATTGGCTTGCGTTATTGCTATGCTGGGTACCTGGCGTTGGCGACCTAATGGCCGTACCATTACAGATACTTATATCACCAAAATATAAAGAATTATCCCATCTGGTATTGGTTGAGTCAGAAAGGATTGTTGACGGTACATGGGGCAGGGTTCCGGGTTATAGGAAGTCAGATGGGTATCTTAATGACTGGAATAAGTTTATCGTCAGAAAAACAGCAAAGCCTATTATCTATGGGTTAATAGAGGTAAGGGAGTTCATCGCAAGAACTTTAACATCCTTGGCTAGATGGCTAGAACCTAAGATAACCTTTATAGCAGGTATTATAAAAAAGTATAGGCTCGGGCCTATCAGTGCCTTGGCTCTATTGGGGGCTATTCCTTCTAAAACCCCGCTAGAGTTTTGTATTAGTTTCTTTGTTATTATAGTTGTTCTTACAACAGCCTTATCGGTATATCGATTCTCAATTAAAGTTATTCCTAAAATCAAGGAAGCCATTAGAGACTTTAAAATAATAGTTAGCTCATATGGAGCTTACCGTATCGACGAATCGTCCCCATTGTCTAAAATGATTCGTAAAATGAGTGTTGCCATTCTGACTAAGGAATATCTAAAACTTGTCGCATTTGATCCTTCGCAAAAATTTCGAAAACAGCTCAGGGCAACTATCAATATCCTGCTTCCTAAAACGCCCTCATATAATATTAGAGAATTTGATAAAACGGTCGAAGACCTTATTATTAAGTTACAAACTATTGACTATGATAAGGATGTAAAAGAGCTGTTAACTTTAGCCTTGTTTGGCGTGCGTCTTATTGAGGCCAAATATGAAATAAGATCAAAATGGTATATTGAAGAACATGGAGAAGTAGATTCTGTAGGGGAGCTGGTAAAACTTAGAAACAGAATTGCCCATAAGGAAACACGCACATTAAACACCCTTAAGACCAGGTTTGATGAAGCGCTTGAACTTGGCTGGGAGGGTTACAGTGCCTGGGAGGTGTGGTTAAAGGAGGAAATTCGGATTACAGTCTTTGAACCACCCCTCGGTGGAAATACAGTTGTTATTGATATATTTGAAGAAGGGCTCCTTATTCAAAGGGTCTTATTTGACGGCGGATACGGCGCATTACACCTTGATATACCGGCAGATTTTAGAGTAATCATTGACACCGAACCTGACCATGCCGGTGGTGCGGGAAAGGATGGGATTGTGACATATGCCATCCCGGACTTCCTTGAAAATCTGCTCGTGACGCGTTTCCCTGGTGATTCGGATTTAGTACAGAGAATCGTTACCCACCTTACCAATGTATTCACCGGTACGGTTGCGCCTAATCCGGAACAGATTAGGTCTATAACGGATACTAATATTTTAAGACCTGATGTTAATAACACAGCAAAAAGGCTCCCGATTAGATTTCCGGTTTTAGGGATTGTAGATATTGGACCGCTTGAGTTCTATGTATTGCAGGCAGGCGGACATACAGGCACTCTTGAGGAAGGGGGCCTCGGAGACATAATTTTCTATAATTCGAAATATGGAATTCTAATAGCCGGTGATATAGGTGTTGAGCTACTTATAGAGATGAAAAAAGCAGTAGTCAAGGAGCGCAAGGAGCAGGTTAGACTAGGCAGAGAAGTAAAGGAGGTCGAAGAGGAGGACCCACTTAATGAGCTTCGCGGTATCTGGTTACTTGCCTTAACAAGCATTGTTGAGTTGGACCGTGAACATCCGGGGTTAAACCGAGATCAGGAGGAATATGAAGATTCAATCGACAAGCTGCTACAATTATATTTTGACATCGTTATTTTCGGACATTTCAGGCCCATGCCCAAAGAAGGAGAGGTTGATGAGGATTCCGCAAGCTTTAAACGAATAGAGAATCCTAAGGGGCACTACGACGGACTTGTTGAATCTTTTAAGAATAAAAGGAACGTTTTACTTGAAGCAGAAACCACCAAGCTTATAGAGCAACTTACAGAGGATGCATCGGCTATAGGCAGAGAGCGTTCTAAAGAGATAACCCTTATAGAGCGATTAAGGAATGCAGTCGTATGGTTTGTCCTCCTGGCAGCAAGCTGGAGATGGCTGGCCAACATAATGGAAGCTGTGATGAAGCGGCTTAAGGGCGTTATTCAGGGGAGAAGAACACCTAATATATTGAAGCGGATATTGCGCAAAACGTTACTTTTCTTTACGGAACAGTTTATTGCAGGGGAGAATCAGGAACAAGAGGTAGCCCTGATAAAAGCACTGGCAAATGAGTCATTTGGTTTGGCAAAAGAAGCGGTAGAGATTCTTGCAACAGCGGATATCCTCGGCGAGGCGATTGAAACCGAAGAAGAAGCCAAGAGGAATGTAGAACTTTATAAATTACTACTTAGCGCCATGGCGAATGCAGGTGTTGAGCCGAATATATCCACAAAGCCCACCGCGCTTGTGCCTAAGGATATATTATTAAAGAAGGAGGGTTTTGAACTTCTTGTTGAACATCTAATAGAGCTTATATCTCACTCGCGTGAAATTCGCTCAAAATACCAAGGCGTAGGAAGTAAAGCGTTTGTATGGGTTGATAAGGAGGAGTATATATATCGCGATTTAACCAATGAAGCGATAAAGGAAGCGTTGCTTAGGCTTGAGGGTAGCCACGAAGAAATATTACACATGCCACGCGCCCCGGATAGAACCGCCATTGTAGATATTGGAACCGTAATACAAACCTACTTTATTGATTCCCTCTACGAGACAGAAGAGCTCGTTGAGTGGACAAAGAAACATGACCTGCCCATAGCCATGCGTATAGTAAAAGGTGCCTACCATGATAATGAAATAAGGGATGCAAATAACCAAGGAATACCTGTACCTGTTTTTGAGGAACACTGGCAAACAGACTCCAATTATCTTGAGGTAGCACACTATCTGTTTAAACATGCTGATAGCGTAAGGTGTATTGCCGTGGCGAGCCACCATACCCTGACCATTGTAAGTTCAATCCGTCTAGCACACGAGCTTGGGGTTAACCCTGCATATCTTGAATTCCAATCCCTGCTTGGCATGGTAGAGAACCTAAAGCGCGCACTTCCACCACTTTTTGAAGCCGTATGGCCACAAGCTAAAGAGTATCCCGTAATCCGTGCCTATGTACCATTTGCTGCAGAGGGCAAGATTGAAGAAGGTGCTCTGTATAATTTCAGAAGATGGAAGGAGCACGCTAAGGAGGGCTCAACCCTTAAAGAGCAGGAAATGGCAGAGAGAGGAAAGATTCCTGCTGAAGAGCTTGCCAAACCGAGATGGCAACATAAGTCTGTACTTGAGGCAATACATACCCTTGTAGATGGTATATATAAACCTAACACAGAACTTACGCTTGCCAGAGTGCTAAATGGCAAAGAGGTGTTGTTTACTAAAGAGCGGCTGATAAGCTGGTCTAAGCATCCCGGTAGAAGTATTGATGAATTGTTGTCTATGGCGTTACACCTTAAGCGCTTGGAGTATACAATAGCCTTTACTAATTTTGACTCATTAAGAGAGACTCAAGCCATGCAAGGTAGCATACGCTGGAAGATTTCTCAATCATCACTTGACATAGTACTTAAAGAAAACCTTGAACTATCAAGGGTAGATTATGCAGAATTTGATTTCTATACAAAAATGTATAAAAAAGGAAAAGAGGCTGCAGGTAGCATCAAGGTTGATATTTCAAAACGCAGGATCGAACTATCGCTTGAAACACACGAGTTTTGCGATTTTCCAAGCACCTGCGGTCAATGTTTATTATTCCAGAATGTAAACGTAGGTGGAGAGTTGTTTAAAAATTTATCAGCCTATTTCCCCAACTTTTTGGTTTTTGTAGATGTTGCGGGTAAGCCCATAGATTCTATTACTCATATTGTTGATGTCATGAGGTCATCTATGGAGGATGAAAAAATAAGGTATCTTGATGAAGATTATAAGCTGGTTAAAGCTCTTGAGGAAATTGAAGTTTTACCTAGCGACACAACTGAAGACATTTTAGAAAAGATTTTCTATTTGAGAGGGAGGTTAAGACGCATATCAGTGATGGAAGAGGATGGACGAACTATTGCAGCGCAAGAAGATATTCCTACTTCATCCTTAGCCCTTTCGTGGCAGGCGTATAGATTGGGGGTTTTGGCAGGGTTGATCATCGCCACCATTAGCCTACTTGTAGCAGGATATCCTTTTACCTATGCGTTTCTTATGGGGATAGCTATGGCAATAATAACAAACATGCGCTATCGTATAAGTTTTAAAGATATTGCCTATAAGACTTCTCTTCATGAGATACTGCATGCCAGAGAGGCAAGAAAGCAGGCAGAGAGACTAGTAAAAAAGGAAGACATAAAGACACCATATAGAATTGAACCAGTATATAACACTGAACTCGGTCCTGTAGCTGTAGCCATTAAATCCGCGGGTCCCAGCCAAACCCTGCCAGAAGAATTAGCAAATATAATGAATGGAAAATTAGTTCAATTAAAAGGGGTAATAGGAAGTTTGGTTGAAGTAATAATAGCTATATCAGTTTATCTTATTATTTTTCAATGGTTTAGCTCTTCATTAAATCCACAGCTAATGGATCTACTTTCTTCTTTCTTCTACTCTGCAATTTTCTCTCTCCTTACTAATGCTATTGTTAGTCATTTTTCAGTGTTAGTAGAATTAATTAAAAACCAAAGACACAAAATCGCTGTAACCTTACTATGTGTTGAGATTAAAAGCTATGCTACTGTGTGTCGAGCTGCCAATAATGATGCGGAAAGGATAAAAGCCCTTATCGAAGCTTACCGCGCTATCATAAATTTACTTTGTTTACTTAAGGTTTTACCTTCTCCTGGAAAAGGAGATGTGGTTTCTCTTCTTAATGGTATTGATGTTATTTTATTTGAACAGGTCTCAGGCGTAGCAGTTGATAATGCTTTAGTTACGCCCGAAGATTTAGCTATGAAACTCCAGGAAATGAATTTAAGTCTGGATGCAAGCGCCGTAAGCCGCAATTACAAAGGCCCAGTCCAAGTCACGTGGGACGATACAACTGCCTTAGCCGATGAGCTTTCCAGGCAGACTGACTTGGACCCAAAGACATTCTTTCTTAAACACACTTGGGTTTATTTCGCTCGCAATCTTAAGCTTAAGCTTCCTTTGGATGAATGCTGGGAAGCGTATAAGAGCGCCCTTCATAAACTTGCGACTGAGGTGATTCCTTCAGATGGTGTGCTGGTTATAATGGAAGGGCCAGAAAAAATGGGTGAAATTGAGGGATTTTTAGAAGACTTAGGTTATCAAAATATCTTACCTAATCTTCTTCCAAAAGAAGGCCTTAAGATTCTTGAAGGAGCAGACCTT
>CAZOIE010000111.1:0-5700 GCA_964579905.1 uncultured Planctomycetia bacterium | reverse complement strand
TTAAATTTCATAACGACCATGAAGCGGTGGTGCTTCTTGGAAAGCATGATGAAAATGTTAAGCTGATTGAGGATGGGTTATCGGTTAAGATAATTGCCAGAGGCGAGAATCTTACCATAAGTGGTAAGGATGATTGCGTAACTAAGGCATCAGACCTTATAAACGAGCTTTTCATCATAGTGCGCAATGGGACATATCTAAGGAAGAATGATATATCCTACGCCGTTAAATCCATTAAGGAAAATAAAGTCCTAGAGATATCGAATATATACTTAGATAGGGTCGAGGTCTCATCTAAAAAGCGTTTTATAACACCAAGGACACCCGCTCAAAAGGCATATGTCGATGCTATTAGGGATTACGATATTGTATTTGGCATAGGACCGGCAGGAACAGGAAAGACCTACCTTGCCATGGCTATGGCTGTATCCGCTTTAAAGAAACAGCAGGTCAGTCGAATTATACTAACAAGACCGGCCATAGAAGCAGGAGAAAAGTTGGGGTTTTTGCCGGGTGATTTAGAAGATAAGGTTAATCCATATCTTAGACCTTTGTATGATGCTTTGTATGATATGATGGAGGTCGATATGGTAAAGAGAAACCTCGAAATAGGGGTAATAGAGATTGCCCCTCTTGCCTATATGAGAGGAAGAACTCTTAACGATTCCTTTATAATTTTAGATGAAGCGCAAAATACAACAAGTGAGCAGATGAAGATGTTTTTGACAAGACTTGGTTTTGATTCAAAAACGGTAATTACAGGTGATGTGACACAGATAGATCTGCCGCATGGCAAGACATCGGGCCTCATTCAGGTGCAAAGCCTTTTAAGGGGCATAGAGGGTATTGAATTTATTAATTTCTCAGGAAGCGATGTAGTTAGGCATGAGCTGGTGCAGGAGATAATAAAGGCATATGAGCGTTTAAATAAATGAAGAAACATGTTTTTAGCATAAAGAGTGTAGCGAGCCAGAAGCTATCAAGAAGATTTTATGCTATCGCTATCTTTTGTATTGTAGCGATTGGAATTTTGGTTTTTGATATCAAGCCTCGCAAAGAAGTTTTTAAAGAAAAAGAAATTTCCCGCAAAGATATATATTCTCCAGTAGATATCACCATTACCACAGATATAGATCAAAAGGCAACCGATGAACTAATCGTAAAAAAACTCCAAGAACTCCCAACCTACCTTGGAAAGAGCCAAAAGATAAATAGAATAATCTCTGAAAACATAAACAGCCTTATCGATAATGCAAAGGCCTTACAGCTAGAGGAGATTACTATTGAGGAGAAGCTTAAGAAGCTGCAACAGTTCTCAGGGGTTCCTATTAAAGATTCTGCATTAAAGGCTTTGCTGGAAGATGAGAATATAGAGGAGCTAAAGAACAAGGTCAATCACTTATTGGCTGATCTACTAAGCTTTCCAGTCATTAAGGATGATGAGACCATTGAGAAAAGAGATAAAATAGTAGTGGTGGATGAAGCAGATGGAAGCGAAAAATCTGTTTTGGCTGAAGATTTAATTTTACTATCAACCATCAGAGACCATGTAAAGACAGTTGAATCTCTCAATCTAATTGAAAGCTCCAAAGTAAAACAGGCCATCCTGGAGATCATTGCTTCCAATATGCAGGCGAATATATTTATTGATGCTGAGACTGCCAAGAAGAAGCAGGATTTGGTAATAGAAGATACAGAGCCCATTTACACCCAGCATGAGATCAAGAAGAATGAATTGATAATTGAAAGGGGCCGAAGGTTTTCTAAGGATCACATAGCGGTTTTAAGTCAAATATTTCAGGCAGACTCATCCGTTCAGTATACAAAGGCCATATCGAGCATAATTATAATCATACTTATTTGGACCTTTATCACACTTCTTTATTTCAGGATTTATGAGAAGGACATCTATTCTCAGCCCAAGCTTTTATCGTTAATTTTTTCTAGCGCAATTTTACTTGCAATTATGGGTAAAATACTTAGCTATTATCAACTCTCAGTGTATCTTGTTCCTGTTGCGTTCGGAGCATTATTGATAAGCCTAATGATAAACTCTAGAGTTGCCTTTATATCTAGCTTCCTTATGTGTATTTTAGCTGGGCTTGCCTCTGATGCTCCCCCGAGGGTTGTTTTAACCTATCTCGTCGGGTGTCTGGTAGCATCGCTCTTTACGGTAAGGGTGAGGCGCAGAGCGATTGTTCTTAGGATTGGAATTTTTGTTGGCTTGTTTCACGCGGCATCGATTTTTACATTTTCATTACTCTTGCAGGCAGCAACGCTGAAAGAGTGTCTAATAAGTAGTTCGTACGGGCTTGCAAGCGGTTTTATAAGCTCTGCATTGGTGCTGGCGACACTTCCAATATTTGAATATGTATTTGGCCTGACAACAGACATAAGTCTTTTGGAGCTATCAGACCTAAACCATCCGCTCCTTAAAAAGCTTAACGAGGCAGCTCCCGGTACCTACCATCATAGTATAACGGTTGGTAATCTTGCAGAGGCTGCCTGTGAAGCGATAAATGCAAAGAGTTTGCTTGCGCGTATAGGCTCCTATTACCACGATGTAGGGAAACTTCACATGAGTAGATATTTTTCTGAAAATCAACCTGCAGATAAAGATGAACATGAAAAGCTAACAGCTACTATTAGTAAGATTATTATCACTAACCATGTGAAGGAAGGGGTAGAGCTTGCACGTAAATACAGGCTTAATGAGGATATACAAAAGTTTATCAGAGAGCACCATGGGACAGGAATAATTCATTATTTTTATGAGAAGGCCCTTGAGGAATCAGATGATTTTGAGGGTCTCAAAGAAGAAAGTTTCCGGTACACCGGTCCTAAGCCGCAAAGCAAAGAGGCCGCTATTGTATTATTGGCCGATTCTGTTGAGGCAAGTTCAAGAGCCCTGACAGATCCGACCCCAACCAGACTTAAAGAATTGGTTCATGAGATTATCAACAATAAGTTTATTGATGGCCAGCTTGATGAATGCAATCTCTCACTTAAGGATCTAAATAAGATTGCGGAGGCTTTCTTAAAAACCTTACTCGGAATATTTCACGCAAGGATTGAGTACCCGTCGAATGAAAAAGATAGCAAAAAAATATCTATCGAGGATAAGCTTAAAAAATCAGCAGAATAGAGTTGATTTTTTTAAAAAGAGAATTGTCGAAGACGCCAGGAAGGCTTTAGAGTGTAAAAAAAGCTCTCCTGTTAAGATTAATATTGTTGTTGTTAGCGCGTCGTACATCAAGAGCTTAAACAGGAAGTTTCTGAAAAAGGATAGAGCCACCGATGTTTTATCCTTTGATTTGGCTAATCCGTTTGAGAAGTCTCGCGTGAGACTACTTGGCGATGTCTTTATATGTGCAGATGTTGCCAGGGAAAGAATATATGAACTTTATGAAGGGGCGCTAAATAAAACCAGTTTAAAAGCTCTTGTGACCAAAGAGCTATCCCTATATGCGGTTCACGGTATACTGCATTTACTTGGGTTTAATGATAGAACAAAGAAGATGCAAAGCAAGATGCAAAAAAAACAAAATGAGATTTTAGGAATATGAAACAAAGAACACCATTAGAGAGTTTTAATTATGCCATTCAGGGGCTGATCTACGCCATAAAGACACAGCGCAATATGAAGTTTCATATAATTATCGCTATGGCTGTCATAATCGCAGGAATCTTTCTGGATGTAACCAAGGTGGAGTTAATAATGCTTAGCCTCTCGATAACCTTGGTCCTTCTTACGGAGATGGTAAATACCTCAATAGAACTATCCACAGATCTTATTAAGGATACCTTCCATCCGGTTGCAAGGGTGATTAAGGACATAAGCGCAGGAGCGGTTCTGGTCGCTTCGATAAATTCCATAGTGGTTGGTTATCTAATTTTTATACACAGGCTTGAGTCACAAATTTCTGGCGGCATATTACAATTAAGACATTCTTCATTGTATTTGAGTTTCATATGCCTTGTTATTCTTTTAATCCTTGTTATAATTACCAAGGCTATTTTCCATAAGGGTACGCCTCTTAGGGGTGGTATGCCAAGTGGTCATGCAGCGGTTGCATTTTCAATATGGGCTATTACGGCATTTCTTACATCGAATGTTACGGTTATATCTCTGGTATTTATAATGGCCTTACTAATAGCCCGTAATAGGGTAAAGAGGGCTGTTCATACCGTATGGGAGGTAACCGCAGGGGGCTTATTAGGAGCGCTTGTTACCACGATCATGTTTAAATTTTTCGGATAACGTCGTTAAAAATGGCTATACTACACACAGAGGCTATCGTATTAAAAAAAAGAGATTATAGTGAAACCTCGCTATTGGTAGATTTCTTTACGCGCGATGCGGGCAAAATTAAGACAATCATAAAGGGGGCCAGGCGCAATAAGAACAATATAGTAGGGGATCTTGCGCTTTTCAGTCATAACCATATTGTGTATTATGAGTCAAGGCATGTGGATTTGAATAAGCTTACACAGAGCCAGTTGATGGATAGGTTTGATGGCGTAAGGGAGGATATTACCAGGATAGCGATCGCAACGTATTTTATTGAACTGATAGACAATCTGTCTACTATTCAAGATCCCAACCCCAAACTTTTTGATGCATTGCTGTGGTCTCTTAAATCATTATCTCGTAGCGAGCATTCTTGTGTTATATCGACAATATTTCAGGTGAAATTGCTACTTTTAAGCGGGATTATGCCAAATCTAAAATCATGCTGTACTTGCAAAGTGCCTGTGTCAAAGGAACCGTTCTTTTCTCTATTATTGGGAGGTGCGGTTTGCTCCCGTTGTGCGGATAATGAGCCGTCGGCGATTAAGGTTTCAGAGAGGGCACTCGCGATTATTAAATCGATTGCCGAGTTTCCAAGTTATGGCGAGGACATGATATTTGGTATTTCACAAGAGATCCAGGAAGAGTTGAATGAGATCTTACAGAGTATATTCAACTTACATTTAGATAAGAGATTAAAGAGTTTAGAGTTTTTGAACAAGGTTTGCTAAAGAATCTTGGTTTATAAAATAATAAGAGGTTGATATGTATTTTCAAGATATCATAGAGTCGCTGAACAAATTTTGGACTGATCAGGGATGCTTGATAGCACAGGGGCATGACGTAGAGGTAGGCGCTGGAACCTTCCACCCGTTGACATTTTTCAAGTCCATTGAGAACCTAGGGCCCTGGCGCGTAGCATTTGTACAGCCATCCAGAAGACCTACAGATGGTAGATATGCAGATAATCCTTTAAGGACACAGCGTTACTATCAATATCAGGTTATAATAAAGCCGGTTCCTGATAATATCCAGGCCCTTTATTTGGAAAGCCTCAAAAAACTAAAAATAGACATAAACAATCATGATATTCGCTTTGTAGAAGATGATTGGGAATCTCCTACGCTTGGGGCAACTGGTCTTGGTTGGGAGGTGTGGCTGGACTCACTTGAAATTACTCAATTTACCTACTTTCAACAGATGGCAACCCTGGATCTTAAGGAAATTTGCGTTGAGCTTACCTATGGGTTGGAGCGGATAGCGATGTTTACTCAAGGGACATTCAACCTGTTTGAGTTGTCCTGGAATAAGGATTATACATATGGCGATATTCATAGACTAGATGAGGTTCAATTCTCCAAGTATAATTTTCAAGGTTCCGATATAAAAACATACCTACGACTATTTGA
>CAZOIE010000110.1:4333-5702 GCA_964579905.1 uncultured Planctomycetia bacterium | reverse complement strand
TAGAGAAGATCAACGAGCTAATAAAGGAATAATTTTTTTCCTACCAAAATTACACCAACCTATTCCCTGTCGCATAAAATACGGTATAATCCAATTAGGCTTGATATGTTATGTTGTACATAGTCAATGCGTATCTCAAAATCTGTAAGGCTCTTATGAAACCCTCCTAAGGCGCGCGATGGGTCGTTCAAGTACAAAATAGATTCATTTCGAAACTGTGTTTGAAGCTGAAACATAATTCCTAATCTGATGGCCTCTAAAATCTCACTGACAGCTTCCTCATTATTAGCCTTATTTGCCAGCTCATAAGCAATGCAAAGGGCCTCTGTGCGAATTGCACAAGAGGTAGAGCGTGGAGGCCTGTAATAACCACCTATCCAGTCTTTTGGATACTTTGGATTTCTGATTTGTCTATTTACCATCTTGTGTGCAATCTTTAAAGCATGATCTAGATATATTAGCTTTGGGCGATGCTTATACAGTTTGCCCAACGCATACACCAGCCAGTGGTCTTCGCTTATAGAATCTTTATCGCGTATATTTATAAGATACTGTGCTCCCAACTCAGCGCTATCAAGCCATTCTTCTTGGTTATTTAATTCATAGATTAACATCATTGCAAACAGTGCTTCGCCGGGATAATAATCAGATACAAAGTCGGTGTTTGTGCCCTCTGGATAGGTTTGCTTGTATACAAGAAACTCGCCTGTTTCATTTTGTACATTTTGAATCCATTTGCCCAATTTTAATATAGTAGACATATAAGTTTTGTCTTTAGTGAGTTCAGTGTATTTTGTAAGCGCTACTATAGCCAAGGCATTCCCACCTAGCTTAACATAACCATCCTCCACAACACATAAAGCCTCGTCTGGACTGGCAATACACGGTTCTATAAATTCAAGGAGGTGCTTAATTGCACGCCTTGAGCCATCAAGAAGCGCTTCGTTACCTGTAAGTTCGTATAGTTCCAGCATGGAATAAATAGTGCCTGAGTGACGCAGAATATTATAGCTTTTTGGTACGCTATCGGTCTGGGGTTCATATTTATAGATAAATTTACCCTTGTCATTTACGCAGCGAAGAAGATACTCACCTGCCATATCTAGAGACAATAGAAGTTCATCTTTTGATATCTCGCTAAATAAACGATGTCCTCTAAAAAGATTAAGAACATCGCCCTGGGTAGACTCATAAAAAAAGCTATCGGTTGTAAAACTATAAATTGTTACTTCATCTAGACTTTTCAATCTTCGAAAATTTTCAACATAAGAAGGCTGCCTTGTCCTTTTTAGATAAAACTTTACCTTGTCAGGGGATATTTTTCGTTTAGAGTTAACAAGCATATAGGCTAGTAGCTCCTCTGGCAAAA
>CAZOIE010000110.1:0-4323 GCA_964579905.1 uncultured Planctomycetia bacterium | reverse complement strand
GAACTCCTGTTAAAGGCTATACCGCTAATACCCTTCTTTAGTTTCAATGGCCTATTAAAATTAACCTCCTCCATCAAATTAGCTTGGTTTACTATATCAATCTTTATACATTTTAGATCGAAGTTCTTTCTTGGCATGGTATAGATTTCGGACAATGCTTCCTCTATGGCTCTTACAATACCCATACCTGTTCCTATCGAAACAAAAGCAGGATTCTTTATATCGCTAACAGATATGAATATAATGCGCGGTAGATTATCTTCTTTTAAAGATGGTGGAAGCTCTTGTGGGTCTTGGGTTTCTTTATTTTTTATAGATGTCTCTATAAACTGAGTTAACGCCTCTTTATCTTCTATACTAATAGAAAGTGGAGTTTTAATATCTCCAAACCATACATCTTGAGCCTTCCCACTTTTCGCTAGAAATTTGTATGCAACAAAAGATACAGCTAGAATAATTATAAATGCTATTATTATTTTTGTAAGATTACTCTTAGACATAACCTCTGACCTATTTCTTATCTTTATCAGTATATATGTATCTGCGGGCAAGGATTACGGCATGCATCTGATGTTGAGCCACATCAATTCTAAGGCGCGAGTCTGATTTACTATTCATTACACCGCCAATGGCAACTGGATCATCTGTACTATGACTCCTTAGAAACTTATTCTCAAGTGGACCTTCCACCTGCCAGGATGTCAGCTTGTATAAGCCTTCATCTATAACAGATCCTATCTTATACATCGCAAATCTATCTTTATTAAGACGTGCAATCTCCCATGCGACTATAAGGCCTTCATGAGCATAGGCTGTGTTCTTTCTTCTTCTTAAAGTTTGGTGTACATCTATCATCCAATAAGCAAGATCGATAACACGCTTGGCATATTTTTCGGTATCATCCCATCTAGTAGTATATAGCTCATAGTAGGCCATGGAGCTCCATTGATAAAAGCCCTTGGTTATATCGCTATCTGGATCTAACTCTAATGCATCCCTTATATTCCTATTGTACATCGCCTCCGCAGATTCAGTAATAGCGTATTTCAGCTCAGAAAATTCTAGGTACTTTGCCGCCTTAATCAAAGCTAAAAGGGTTTCTCCGTCATAATATGGCGAAGGAGCCCCAAATCCCGTACCATCCTTAAATCGATAGGATCCATAAAACTGTTTCTTATTTGTCATTATTGACATAAGAAATTTAATATACTTAGAAAGCTCTACTTTATACTTCTTAATCAGCTGAGGATCATCCTCTACCCTCAAAAAATCTATAAGGGAAAGCGTCAATAGGGCAACTGTACCCGTATAGCCCTTATCAAAACCTGGATACACTACATACTTACGACCATCTTTGGTCTCTCTTGAATTATCAATAAAGAAATCAAGTCCCTTTAAAATAGCCTCCTTTGTCCTAGTTGATGGATAAGCGATAAGCCCCACAATGCACCAGCCTGCCTAACCTGACTATCTGAGGATGAGAACTTCTTGGTGATGAAATTGTACTTATATGTGAAGCTACCCTCTTCCTTTTGGTTATTTAGCAAGAATTCCCTGCCAAGTTCCAAAGACATATCTAAAATATGCGGGGTGAGCTTCTTTTTTTCAGACATAAAAATAGACAATAAAAATTTCCCGATATAGTTTTTGCTATAGCTGGTATCAAAATGACTACCCTGTTCTTTAGCCCTTTTATAGAGAGTAGGGAGCGGCGCTCCATCTTCTGCTTGTTTATATGCACAGAAGTAAATTACACCTGCTGCCATTGATATAAATATAAAAACGGTAACCAAAATAACAACTGTTCGCTTAGTTAAAAACCTCATGCTGGATTTGATATTGTTTTTGAAATTTAAACTAATATCTATTGCGTATTGGATAATGGATGCTGTAAAGAATATTGTACCTATCATCTCCAGCTCTTCTTCAAGTAACACTAAAATATAATAGTTATCCCTGTCGAAAACCCTAATTATCCCTCTTATACCTTCAAAGAAAAGTGCTATAAGCCAACATGCTATTCCAATATATACATTATGCCTGGCCCTGGGGCTAAAACTAAAACGGTTAATAAATACTATGATGAAATAGGTGAGGATAAGAACTATAATTGGCGCAAAAAGAATCTGCCATTGAGTAACATATATCCAGGCGGTGCCGAAGTTTTCTGAAATGAGCCTTATCTGGCGCCAGCCGATATTCTCATGCAGTATGGTGATTTCATCGAGGGACATTATTAACCCTGCTAGGCCAATCCCAAGCCACAACCATGGGAATTTAAAAATACTCTTTCCCTTGGCGTTACGAACCTTTTCTAGGTAGTATGCAAAAAATGCACTACATCCAAAAAGAAAAAAAAGCATCCCTGAAAACCAGGTTGCGATATTTCTTTCTTTATCAAGATTAAACCACCAGATCCTGCCTACTCTCACTCCGCCAAATATACAATGCAAAATACCCAATAATATTGAAACACCTATTAGGATTATCAGATATCTATATAGAATTTTTTGTGCTTCGTTCTTGCTATTCATATCTACTCTGGCTTTGTGGTTATATGAAAAATTCCCTCGCTCACTTCAGGAAATAGTCTCTTAACTAATGGATCATGGCCGGGAATTATAAAAAATGGCGAAGCGGCTTTTCTGTGCATATTCCTAATAGATTTAAGATTTTCCGAATAGTCCTCTGTGCTGCCTATAGGAACATGCCTTCTATTATTGTAATAGAGATAACATGTATCGGAGGCAACAATCACAGACCCATCTAGAGTCTCTACCGTTACGTACTGCGATCCCGGGGTATGAGATCTACTTGGACTAACCGAAATTCCGTCATATATAGAATGCTCTCCATCTATTAATCTAAGGCGTCCTTCTTTTTCGGCCTTAAGAAGCTTTTTCAGATCCTTTAAGAACATCCCTTTCGATCTTGGATTCTCCGTATTGATTGCTGATTTAATATGTTCGTATTCTTCCTTTTGAATCCATATCTTTGCATTTTTGTACCTTTTAATATCTCCCATATGATCCCAATGCGCATGGGTCAGGATAATATCCGTTATCTCCTCAGGTAGGATATCAAGTTGTCTAAGCCTGTACTTTGGTTTTACATAATCTGAAATATCCCAATCTTCAGCTAATTCGGTATCGCTAAATCCCGTATCAACTAATACTGTTTTTCCATTACCTTTAACCAGCCAGAAATACCACTCAAAATCCTCTGAGCTTGTCTTTGACCCACCCTTGATGAGCTTACTTTCCTTAAAAGAGGAGTCTCCATAACTAATGCTATAGACTAAGTATTTCCCTGGCGGGCTTGACTTAACTTGTTGCAAAGCCCCAAACCAAGGCATAATTAACAGTAAAACTATAACAAATATTGCAATCTTACTAACGATACCTAAGACCTTTTCTTTATTAAATGAAATTATCAATAACCCGACAATAAAATATACCAATAAACCTATGTAAAAAATTGCATTCAAACCATAAGAGGTGGACATATTAAGAGATAATGGTACCGCCAGTGCACTTGCGGTACCATTAATGGCAAATAAAACAGCTACAATCATAGGTGAAAAACGGATTTTACTACTTCTCATTACAAAAGGAAACGGAATACCTATTAAGAAAGCAAGTGGTGCTAATATAACAATTGTAAGAAGTACCTTTATAAAAAAAGCTAACGAGACCGCTTTTACAAAAAGTATAGGAATTAGCCAGCCATAAAGTGCGAGTATAACAATAATAGCTCCAAGGCAGATATATAAAGTTTTTGTGCTCACCTTACCGCTAAATAGACTACCAAGACCTGAAAAAACAAGGATGCTTCCTAAGGCGCTTGAAAATGCCACAACCGGTGAACCGAGGAAAATTTCAAAGCGCTGCATAAGCACAACCTCTATTAACAAATAACCTAGTCCTGTAAGAGTGACGACGCATATATATGGCAAAATTCCTTTTAGGGATTTGCGCTGCGGATAAAGAGCCAATATAAAAAACGGAAGTAACAACAAAATCATAAATGCAGTTCTTAGATAAATATTCTTTAGCTCTGGGTGTTTGGGATTCACATCAAAAAGAAAGGGTTTATTATCGGTTACCAATTTAGAGTTATGGGCATATAGAAAATCTTCATCCATATCTCCTTTGACAACACGCGAATAAGTTGTAGAAAATGATTCATAGGGTGCATGTAATAGAGTTGTCTTTGCTGTCTTGATAGGGCCTAGATGACGATCGTGTTTATCTTCGAGATTACGAATATTATCAATATCAGTAAGCCATTGTTTGAGATTAGCTATATCTTGATTGGTAAAAG
>CAZOIE010000109.1:0-5751 GCA_964579905.1 uncultured Planctomycetia bacterium | reverse complement strand
CAAAAAAGGTCAAAAACGGTGTATGTTTTATTTTTGTTCCTCATACTACGGCAGCAGTAACGATAAATGAGAATGCCGATCCATCGGTCATAAAGGATATTACCAACAGCCTTAATAAACTGATACCTGCTGGGAGAGGCTATTCTCATGCAGAGGGTAATTCCGACGCCCATATAAAATCCTCAATTTTAGGTAGCAGTATCAATATATTTGTTAGCAATGGGAGACTCTGCCTTGGTACCTGGCAGGGCATATTCTTTGCCGAAGGGGATGGACCCAGAAACCGTGAAGTATGGGTGGAGGTAATAAGTAGCACCTAGTAAGGTATTGGAGGATATTATGAAAATCCCGAAATTCTTTATAGCGATCCTACTTATAATAGGAATTTGGGTGAGCTATCAGTTTTTTACCAAGTATAAAAACGCTGGAATACTCCTAAGGCAGACTAAGGGTAAGCTTAAGCGGTCTCATTTTACTGTTTTATATGAGAGCATGGGTAAAGGATATAGAAAAAAGGTAGCTATTAGAGATGGTAAAAAATATTGGGTAAAGTGGAAAGTTGAAGATGCCTTAACTTTTAGGAACTCGGAAACGGATGGACGCATTAAATCTTTATCTGCTACAGGAAGCATAGATTTCATTGAGATTATACCCGGTTCGCCATTGAGGATCGGTTATCCTTTTAGGGTTATTAAAAAGGAAGAGTAGTTAGCACCCTTTTTTATTGGAATTTTAATAATAACAAATTTTTTTGCGAACTGTCTTTGTTCTTTACTAACTTTCACGTTCCCGGGAAAAAGAGTGTGAATGATGGAGAAAAAAGAAGAATTGCTTCAGAGATTAAAAATACTAAAGCGTGATATGATTTGTCTACCATTAAGCTTATCACTAGTTATACTGCTACTTATCCTTCACGCTCCAAAGGTTCTTTATCTGCTCCCCATATTTGCTATTGTCGTTTTAGAGTTTAAAATCACTACTAATATTTGGAGTATTGATACGCTTATTGGAGAAAAATCAATTCTTGCTAAGATTTATATGGCTTGGAAAGCAGGTGGTATTATAGGTTATTTTGATGTTAAAAAAATGGTTTAGAGATATCTTGAGAATCATTCATCTTAAGTGATCGAAATGATACTTTATAGTTAATATAGAGGTGGCTTGAAAAATAGTATCTTTTAGCTGCGGAAAGGAGAGAAGGATGTATTGTCCTAAATGTAAACTTGGGAAATTAGAAGAAAAAACTTTTGGAGTTCTAGAGGATAAAGAGATAAAAATCGATATTTGTTTCCTCTGTAATGGTATTTGGTTTGACAAGGATGAGCTTAAAAAAACTTTGCAGTTAGAGAACAAGCCTGTTGAAACAAAGGGGTATATAGAAAACAATAGAGCTGATATTAAATATGATGATTTAAATTGTCCCCGCTGTAGCGGTAAACTTATTGAGCAGACTAGTAAACGTGATGCAAGAATTACAATTGACATATGTGAAGAGTGTAATGGTATTTGGCTTGATTGTGGAGAGCTTAATAGCCTACAGGATGGCAATTTCCTGCAAAGATTGATTAAAAAAATGCTGAATTTCTGGGATGAATTTGGGATATATCGCAGAACTCGTTTTACTCGAAGAGATGCAGAAGATCTGCTTAATGGATAACTCTATTTAAAAGATTATTGATACTAACAATCCATGAAAAAGGTTATATTACTAGTAATTACATAATTTCCTTATCGCAACATGGATACGCTTTGGATAAGTATTATAGAATTAACTTTGAAATGGAGACATATGGAATGAAAAAATATAATATAATAAATCGAAAAGGAGCTATACCATGAAAAAATTTTTGGCTACATTATTATGTTTAGTAATAATTGGGAATACCTTTCCGTGTTTTGCCCAAAAGGGATATCCTATAAGCAAAAGGACTGAATCTGAATTTGCGAGTTTTACTAAAGAAATACGCCAGTACTTAATAAATTTTCCGAAATTTGATAGAACTAGAAAACCATCTGCAAAAGAAATATCTGACAGAGTTATTTTAGCGCAGGAACTTCAGCACCTATCTACTAGACTTGACTATATTTACGTAATGTTATTAATTGAACAAGCTCACGGGGAATCCAAGCAATATAATATAAAATCTACTAATGCTATTAAGATAACAATCGAAGGTTGTATTATGTCAGCGAAAAAGAGCAAAGAAAGAAATAAGCAATCGTTAAGATCAGATAAACATAATACAATAATGTATATTCGTACGAAGCTTGTGGGCTATCAGCTTAGGGCAATTAATATGCTTGAAAAAATAAAAGGAGAACTTCCTAATAAGCTATAGAGATGAATAGGGTATTATAACTTTTATTTGTAAATTGGGAGATATAGTGAATATTTGTATTGTTAGTTGTGTGAAGCATTGGCGTATATTTAGAAACAGATATTTTTTACTTTTGCTTAGTGTACTATTTTTCTTAAATAGTGCTTATGCACAGAAAATTGACGATGATGCATATGCCAATAGGCTTGAGTATGAGAAGATGAAACTGGAAAGCATGAAGTATCATAAAAAAGGGTTGGAGTATACCATCAAGGGTTATTACGATGAAGCCATAACTGAATTTACCAAGGCTATTAGTTTACGTGAATCTGATTATGAAATTTATTTTTCCCGCGGCGATGCATATTCTAGAAAAGGTGAATATGATTTGGCTTTATCCGATCTTAATAAAACAATTCAAATGAACCCTGGCTATGCTAAGGCTTATCTTTTGCGTGGACAAGTGTTCGGATTAAAGGGTAATAACGATAGAGCCATTTCAGACCTTAACAAGGCGATAGAAATTGATCCAAACCATGCAAATGCTTACCATGCAAGGGCTTTGGCATATTTTTATAACAAGGAATTCGAAAAGAGCTGGAATGATATAAATCGGGCAAAAGAGTTGGGAGGAAGCATTCCTCCGCATACCTTTAAATTGATACGTTTAGCTAAAAACAGCGATCCCAATCTTCATAATGCAATAGCTAATGTATTTCAAAGTAAAAATTTTGATAAAACAATTGCAGGAATCAATAGCTTAATACAAAAAGATCCTAGCAACGCATATCTCTATTCTTTGCGAGCCGCATTTTATTACCGTGAAGAAGATTACGATAATGCTCTCTCCGATTACCAGAAGGCATTGGAGATTAAACCTGATTCTGCCGGCGTGTATCTTGGGTTGGGCGAGGTGTATCTTAAGAAGCGAGATTATTCGAAAGCAATTTATAATTTGAATAGATCAATTTCTATCAATTCTTCAAATCCAAAAAGCTATTTTATCAGAGCAATGGCATTTTTTGAGAATAAGGAGTATGATAAAGCTTGGTTGGATGTTGATAAAGCTAAGAAGCTTGGATATAATCCGCCCTCTTGGTTTATTGCTAGGTTAGAAGGGGCGTCTAAATCTGCTCAACTGAATAAGAAGTCTGTCCATGTGAGTTCGGGGAGAGCAAAAGAATATTTCCTTTTAGGACTTAATTATTATAACAAGCGTAATTACAATAAGGCTATTTCCAATCTGAATAAGGCGATCGAAACGAATCCTTATTATCATGATGCTTATTTCCTTCGTGGTTCTGCTCATTCCCGCATGAAAAATTACAACCAGGCCATATCAGATTTTAGTAAGGTTATAGAGATTAAACCCAGCTATGCAAAGGCCTATTTTTCAAGAGGATATTCTTATTCTAACGTAAACCAATATGATAATTCAATATCTGATTACACTAAAGCAATACAGCTTAAACCCGATTATGGTGCAGCATATAACAACAGAGCACTTATTTATTTCCTGAAGAAAGAATATATTGAGTCATGGAAAGATATTAAAAAAGCCAAATTATTTGGAGCAACTGTAAATCCTGGATTTGTTAAAAGGTTAAAAGAGATTCTTAGGATTAAATAACCTTTTTTATTAACATGCTGCATAATACGGTTTTGCCATTGGCGATTATGATAAAAGAGAGGTTTTAATATGAAAGAGCTGGATGAAATAAAGGTTGAATCAAATCAACAGACAATAGCCTGGGAAAATAGAAAGAAGTTGGGGCAGATAATAGGATGGCTGATTACGTGGAAGAATATAATCTTTAGCCCTAGTCACTTCTTTAAAAAACTAAACCCAGATGGTAAAATTACTGATGCATTTCTATTCGCAATTCTTACACATCTTTTTTGTTTAGCTATTGTTTTTATACGCCCATTACAAAACACATCAAATAGATCAGTTTTAACCTTTATAGGGCTTTACACATTTCGTTTTATAATTTTAGCAATAGCGTTACTGTTTATTCGAAGCGTTGTTTTTAATTTAGCTTCCAAATTTGCGGGCGGCAAATATGGATATAGAACAACTTTTAGAATTTGTGGCTATGTGGAGGCTATTAGCTTATTAATAATCGCCGTTTCTTTTATACCTATCGCCAAATTGAGATATGTTGTTAAAACTGCACTCATAATATACGGTATAGTACTATATTTTATTGCCTTCAAGAAAGTTCAGCATATTAAATCATTTAAAGCCTTTTTTGCGCTTTTAAGCGCTATGATTTTGGTGGCAATATTGAACATAGTTCTAGAAACATCTATAGTTGCATATGGTATACATAGAGGTTTTTCAAGTGTAATTAACAAAAATAATAAAATTACAGAAGAAGTAAACGAGAAAAAACAAGCGCCAAAAAGTGACAAAAATTTGTTTAGCACAAAGGCTGACGAACAGTTTGGACGTTTTGCAAAGAAGGATGAGATTGTTGGCTTTTGGAAATTGATTCCACTGCCGGATGAAATTTCGGAAAAAATAAATAGAATTAACCCTTATCCATCACCCTACCAATGGTTTGGAATATATAATAATGGCAGGATGTATATTTATATGTCATCAAGGGAGAGTAAGCTATCTGCTGAAGAACTTGAACAAATATTTAAAGCTTTACCAGATAGCTTATTGTATGAGTTCAAAAATGGTGGCATGTTGATAAAATGGCCAGATACAGACCATTCGGAATTATGGGGTGTTAATTTAATGACCAAAAAAGGTAAGATAGGGGGTTTGGATGTTGAGGTAGGTGACTTGATAATGAGCCTTCATGGGAAAAGAGAAGATGGAAAGGATGGTCCTGTCTATTATCGGCACCTAAGACGCATAAAGGCATCTAGTAAAAATAAAAGCACCGCTTCAAGTAGCTATAAAGGTAATGTTAAAATAGCCGGGACTAGCGAATTTATTCAAAAAGATTCTAATAGCGGTGTGGTTTACTACAAGCAGGCCATTGGATATATCAAAAAAAAGGAATATGGTAAGGCCTGGAAGGCTGTGCGTAAGGCTCAATTGTTTGGATATGAGGTAGACGATAAATTTCTTAATCTTCTTAAAAAGTCATCACTTCCTATGTTCGGCAATGTCGAGAGAACTCCTAAGGAAAAGGAGCGTGATGCAGAATTCATAAGTGGCATAGTTAACGTGGGAACCAAAGAAGAAGGTGCTGAGAAAATACTACAAGATGGTTGGGCAAAGCTTAAAAAAGGAGATGTGAGATCTGCTATAAAAAGATTTAATGCAGCTTGGTTGTTAACACCCAACAATGAAAAAGTTTTTTTGGGATTTGGCGATGCATTGCGTAAATGGGACCTTACAGTTGAAGCAATAGATATGTATAGCAAATCAATAGAACTAAATCCTAACTATGCTGACGCTTATTATAGTAGA
>CAZOIE010000108.1:0-5763 GCA_964579905.1 uncultured Planctomycetia bacterium | reverse complement strand
TAAGTTTTTGGTAAAGACGGTGCGAAAGGAGTTGGGTCCTGGTTTTATAGTACAAGTCAAGAATCTTGATGAGGCTATAGAGGCGGCCAATAGAATAGCTCCAGAGCATCTTCAGATAATGGTGAAGAATCCTAATAAGGTAATCAAGAAGATTACAAATGCAGGTGCGGTGTTTATAGGGCCGTACAGCCCTGTTAGCGTCGGAGATTATGTGGCAGGACCAAGCCATGTACTTCCCACATCGGGTACTGCAAGGTTTTTCTCTGGTTTATGCGTTAACGATTTTGTAAAATCCACACATCTTATTTCCTATTCGAAAAGAGCGCTTGAGAAAGTAAAGGGTTCTGTGGAGAAGCTAACCTCTCTTGAGGGGCTTCCAAAGCATGCCGAATCGGTTATGAAGAGGTTACAGGAAAGAAAGGAATAGATATGGCTACAAGAAGCAAAAAGAGAGTAGCTCAAAAGCCCTACAAGACAAAGGAAACCGATGTAACATGTAAGGTTAATATCGATGGTAGCGGAAAATCGAATATTAAGACAGGTGTTGGTTTTTTGAATCATATGCTCGAGCTTTTTAGCTCTCATGGCCTTTTCGATTTAACAGTTAAGGTTAAAAAACAGGATCTTGATGTTGACATACACCATACCAATGAGGATGTTGGTATTTGCCTTGGGGAGGTTTTTAAGAAGGCGCTTCTTACAAAGAAGGGTATAAAGCGCTATGCAACAACCTTTGTTCCAATGGAGGAGGTTGTAGCCAAGGCACAGGTTAAGATACGCGCTATCGTTGATGTTAGCGGTAGGTCCTTTGTTAGTGTTAAGTATCCAAAGTCTGCTTATAAGGCACTGGCCTGTGGGGAGTATACCATTGAACACTGCAAGCATTTCCTAGAGGCGTTTTCAAGGCACTCAGGCATTGCTATATATATTAAGCTAGAGTCTTGCCAAGGGAGCCTTGAGTTGCATCATACGATAGAGGCAATATTTAAGGCGTTTGCAAGGGCGTTGGATGAGGCATGTTCTATTGATGTTAGGAGAAAAAGTATACCGTCTACTAAGGGAAAATTATGATTGCTATAATAGACTACGGAATGGGTAATCTCCGTAGCGTGCTGAAGGCCTTTGAGGAGGTAGGTGCAAAGGCCTTTATTACTTCAAATCCCTCAAGGGTATTGAAGGCGGATAAGGTGGTTTTACCAGGTGTTGGTGCCTTTGGTGATGCTGTAAAAGAACTAAAGAAGAAAAGGTTGTTCTCTGTCCTTAAAGAGGTTGTTGCCAAAGATAAGCCATTTTTGGGCATATGCCTTGGAATGCACCTTTTATTCTCAAAAAGCAAGGAGTCTAGAGGTATAACTGGACCTGGGATATTGGATGGTGAGGTAGTAAATTTTATACCCACTAGAAAACTAAAGGTACCACACATCGGCTGGAATCAGCTAGAATTAAAAGACAAGGATAATTTACTTTTTAAGGGCATAAAGGATAAATCTTATTTTTACTTTGCACACTCTTACTATGTAAAACCAAAACAAAAAACCATTTCAAAGGGAATGACGAGCTACGGCGTTAAATTTACATCTTTTCTATCGGCTCGAAATGTATTTGCAGTTCAGTTTCACCCGGAGAAGAGCCAGAAGATAGGCCTAGAGGTTCTTAAAAACTTTGATAGGATTTAGCTTAAGAATATGATTATAATTCCCGCAGTAGATATAATGAATGGAAAGGCGGTTAGGCTCATTCAGGGCGATTTTAAGAAGGTTAAGGTTTATCCAAGGAGTCCTGTTGAATATGTCAGAAGATGGCAGAGTCAAGGTGCCAAGCTACTACATATCGTTGACTTAGATGGCGCAAGGACAGGTGAGCCATCCAATTTTAAAACTATAGAGAAAATCGTAAAAGCGGTAAAGATTCCTGTTGAAATTGGAGGTGGAATAAGGGATGAGGCTACAATAGAGCGCTTTCTAAAATTAGGCGTTAGTTATGTAATAATAGGAACAAAAGCAATAACCGATATAGATTTTTTAAAGAGAATTGTAAGTAAATATAAAAAAAGAATAGTTGTAAGTGTTGATTCTAAGGGTGGCTTGGTTAAGATAGGTGGTTGGAAGAAAAGGACAAACCTAAAAACAACTAAACTTTTAAAGGAACTGGAGGCTATAAAGCTAAAGAGGGTCGTATTTACCGATATATCTAGAGACGGCATGCTTAAGGGTATGAATATCAACTCTATAAAGAAGGTCTTTCAATGCACAAAAAAGTTACAGGTTATAGCATCAGGGGGCCTTACAAACTACACCGATATTTTACTTTTAGGTTCACTGAATGAGAAAAGGCTTTTTGGTGCCATAAGCGGTAAGGCGCTTTATGAGAGAAAGATTAACCTAAGGAAAGCTCAAGAGTTATGTTAGCAAAGAGACTAATCCCTTGCCTTGATATAAAGGATGGTAGGGTTGTAAAGGGTACAAAGTTCTTAAATCTTAGAGATGCGGGGGATCCTGTTGAGAATGCCTCATTCTATGATAAAGAAGGAGCAGATGAGCTTGTATTTTTGGATATAAGCGCTAGCTTTGAAAAAAGATCTATCCTCCTTGATATTGTAAAGGGTGTTGCTGAGGCAATATTCATTCCGTTTACTGTAGGCGGAGGAATAAGAGGCATAGATGATATAAGGATGCTTTTAAACTCCGGTTGCGATAAGGTTTCAATAAATACGGCATGCGTTAAGAATCCATCTTTGATAGACAAGTCCTCCAGGCGCTTTGGGAGCCAGTGTATAGTGGTTGCGATTGATGCGAAAAGTCAAGGTGGAAAGAGTAAATGGGAAGTATTTATTAATGGCGGGAAGACACCGACCGGTATAGATGCCATAAAGTGGGCAAGGGAGGTATCTAAGCGTGGGGCAGGCGAGATTCTTTTAACCAGCATGGATAAGGATGGTACAAAAGAAGGATATGACATAGAACTAACAAAGAAAATCGCCGATAATGTAGATATACCTGTTATAGCATCCGGCGGTGCAGGTAACCGCCTGCATTTATATGATGCATTATCAAATGGTGCTGATGCGGTACTAGCCGCTTCTATATTTCACTACAGAGAATATTCGATTAAAGATGTGAAAAAGTATTTAAAGAGGAAAGGGGTAAATGTAAGGTTATGAAAGTAAAGTTTAATGCTCATGGCTTAATATCTGTTATTATTCAAGATTATAAGAATGATCAGGTGCTCATGGCTGCATATATGAATAAAAAGGCTTTAGATTTAACACTAAAGACAAAGAAGGTTCACTTCTTCAGCCGTTCAAGGAATAAGTTATGGTTAAAGGGTGAAACATCTGGTAATTTTCAGACGGTAAAATCGATCTACCTGGATTGTGACAAGGATACCATCCTTATAAAGGTACTGCAAAAGGGCGGGGCTTGTCATGAGGGTTATAGGAGCTGTTTTTTCCGCAAATACCAGCCAGGTGGTAAGTTAAAAATTGTTGAGAAAAAAGTTTTTGATAAAAAGAAGGTTTATAAAAAATAAAGTTATGTATTGTCCAAACAAAAAAGATTTTTTAAAGAAGGCAAAAACAGCAAACATTATCCCAATATACAAAGAGATAGTTGCGGATATGGAAACACCGGTGTCTGCCTATAAGAAATTGGATAAGGGTAAATACTCTTATCTTCTTGAATCGGTAGAGGGTGGTGAAAGGCTTGGCCGTTACTCCTTCCTGGGCATAAGCCCCTCTATTGTGTTTGAAAGTAAGGGTAAAAAGATTACTTTGATTAGGGATAAGAAAAAGACAAGTTTTAAAACCAAGCAAGACCCTCTATATGAAATAAAGAAGATTATGAATGAGTTTAGATTTTCAAAGGATCATAACCTTCCGAGGTTCTGCGGTGGTTTTGTTGGCTATATGGCCTACGATATGGTCAGGTTCTTCGAGGATATACCTGATGAGAACCCAGATAAACTAAACCTAGCTGATTCAATATTTATTCTAGCAGATGAGCTATTGGTATTCGATAGAGTGAATCATAGCATAAAGGTAGTAATAAATGCAAAAATAGGCAAAAATCCACTCAATGCTTACAATAATGCAAAGAAAAGGATAGATAGTATAATAAATACGCTTAAGAGATCTTCGTCTATTAAGCCTTTTTCTATCGAGGAATTCAATAAACCAAGCTTATCAGGGATAAAGAGCAATGTATCTAAGAAAGAATTTGAAGAAGCGGTAAAAAAAGCCAAGAAGTATATAAGAAGCGGGGATATTATACAGGCTGTATTGTCTCAAAGGTTCGAGATTAAGCTTAGGTCAAAGAGCTTTGATATCTATAGAGCGCTTAGGTCTATAAATCCCTCTCCATATATGTTTTATCTAAAGTATGGCAACGTGAAGTTGATAGGTTCTTCTCCTGAGATACTGGTTAAGTGTGAGAACAATAAGATACAGCTTCGTCCAATTGCAGGCACAAGGCCCAGGGGAAGGGATGAGAAGAAGGATCAGGAGCTTGAAAGAGAGCTTCTTAAGAGCCCTAAGGAAAGAGCCGAGCATATAATGCTTGTTGATCTTGGCAGAAATGATGTTGGAAGGGTTAGTGAGTTTCGTTCGGTTAAGGTGGATGAGCTTATGGTCGTTGAGAAGTACTCTCATGTTATGCATATAGTAAGTAATTGTAGCGGTAAATTGAGGCGTAATTGTGATCAGTATGATGTTATAAGGGCAGCGTTTCCGGCAGGTACAGTTACAGGTGCTCCCAAGGTGCGCGCTATGGAGATAATCGATGAGCTTGAGAATATAAAGCGTGGTCCTTATGCAGGCTGTATCGGATACTTTGGTTTTACCGGTAACCTTGATAGCTGCATAACGATAAGGACGATAATTGCTAAAGCTAACAAGGCTTATATTCAGGCAGGTGCGGGCATTGTGGCAGATTCGAATCCCAGTAAAGAATATGAAGAAACAAGAAATAAGGCAATGGCACTTATACAGGCCGTTAAACTGGCTGAGGCCAATATAAAGCAATAAGGGGTTTTTATGTTAGTTGTAATCGATAATTATGATTCATTTACGTATAATCTTGTTCAGTATCTTGGGGAATTAAAGCAGGATATCATTGTATTCAGGAACGATAAGGTCGGCATAAGGAAGCTGATGTCTCTAAGGCCCAAGCAGATTATCATCTCCCCGGGTCCCGGATATCCTAAAGACGCCGGTATTTCAAAAGAGGTTATAGAATATTTCAAAGATAAGATTCCCTTGCTCGGGGTATGCCTAGGTCATCAGTGCATAGGTGAGGTTTTTGGTGGAAAGATAGTTGGTGCTAAAACCCTTATGCATGGAAAAACCTCTTTAATACACCATAACAAGAAAACAATCTTTAAAGGGGTTAAGAATCCGTTTGAGGCGACAAGGTACCATTCGTTGATTGTTGAGAAGAAATCCCTTCCTAAAGAGCTAGAGGTTATAGCCAAGACCAGGGATGGTGAGATTATGGCAGTTAAACACAGGGATTATTTGGTTTTTGGGGTACAGTTTCATCCTGAGTCTATACTTACTAGTGAGGGTAAGCATATCCTGTCGAATTTCTTAAATATTACAAAGGTCAAAAAAAGAGGTAAGGCATGATAAAGGAAGCTATTAAGAAGCTCATAAACAAGGTTGATCTATCGGCTGAGGAGACCAAGTCTTGCTTTAACGAGATAATGGAGGGAACCGCCACGCCATCTCAGATAGGTGCATTATTAACAGCCCTAAGTATAAAGGGTGAG
>CAZOIE010000107.1:0-5826 GCA_964579905.1 uncultured Planctomycetia bacterium | reverse complement strand
TTTATTTTAAAACATCTTTCATCTAAAGTGTAACGTAACTGTTCATTTATTATAGATTTAATAAATAATTTACTTGACAAATTGTAGCGAGTAGTATATATTTGTTTACGTAGTAAGGAAAAGGTAGAAGTCTTTAACCGTAAGGTATAGAAGAGCTTGCCTTGCGGTTTTTTTGTATCTACCGTTATTTACTATAGTCTAGTAGAAGGAGGTGTTGTAGTAATGGAAAAAGGAACAGTAAAATGGTTCAGCAACCAAAGAGGTTATGGATTTATTACTTCAGAGTCAGGAACAGATGTTTTCGTACACCATAGCGTAATTGAAGGCGATGGATATAAGACGTTAAACGAAGGTCAGTCGGTTGAATTCGAGATGCAAGATGGTCCGAAGGGTAAACAGGCGTCGAAAGTAGTAAAGCTGTAATTTGCTAAATATATAGACCCGGCTATAATAATAGTCGGGTCTTATTTTAAAGGAGCTTTAAATGCATAAAGGCAAGATTAAGAAGTTGATACGTGACAGAGGATTTGGTTTTATTGACGACACAGATGGTAGGGAGGTATTTTTTCATCAGAGTAATCTCGTAGGTGCTACATTCGATGATTTAACCGGAGATGAGGAGCTGGAGTTTGAGGTTGAGCAGTCTCCTAAGGGACCATGCGCGGTTAATGTGAAAGTCATAAATAAGTAAGACATATCCTTAGTAAATAAATAAGAGCGTCGAGAAAATCGGCGCTCTTATTTTTATAATTGAAATTAATCGCACTATATATTATAATAGAAGCACTTTGGTAAATGATATGAGTGAACGAAAAGAACTAGATTTTGTACATATTGATGCATTTGACCTAGATGATGCCTGGTTCCAGTGCCTTTTGAAGATTTTGGAACATGGACATGTATACAAGATTGATCGTGGTAGCTATGCGGGCCAGCATCGTTTGGAGTTTGATTTTGTCTCGGTGCATGTGAAGAATCCGGCTCATCAGATAATTCCCCTTATGCCGGAGGGCTCAGGTATACCTGCCCCTACCAGCATGGACTATATCCAACAGTATCTTCAGTATCTACTTACCAGCTGTAAGACCAAGACCGAGGATTACACTTATGGTGAAAGGCTTGTCGATCCCAAGGTTTGTGTTGAAACTAGTCAAGATGGGAATGTCGAGGGACAGAAGATGGTAGAGGAGATACCCTTGGAATGTAACCAGATTGAAGAGGTTATAAAGATATACAAGACTCAAGGGTTCGGGACCAACCAGGCGGTTATGGAGATAGGGATGCCATCTGATATAAAACTGCAGGATCCTCCATGCCTACGTCTTATAGATACGCGCGTACGCTATGGGAAGCTCCATTTCTTCTTATACTTTCGCTCTTGGGATCTATGGGGTGGTTTTCCATCGAACCTTGGCGGACTAGAACTTGTAAAGCAGTATATGGCAGGCGAGATAGGTGTTGAAAATGGTGAGATGATAGCCTGCTCCAAGGGCTTGCATCTATATGAGTACGCCTGGGAGCTTGCTAAACAGAGGACTCATAAGTTCGATTTGGAGATAAAATAAGCAACCTTTAAGGTGAGGTATATTGAGCATTAGAGTGAGCGTTAATAAGCGAATAAAGCATAGCCCATCAGTTTTGATGGGTTTTTTTATTATTATTTTTTTCCTATTGTCGAGCATCGCGGAAGAAGCATGTGCAGGCGCTTATAAATCCTGGGGGATAGGGGTAAAGAGTGTTGCAAAGGGCGGAGCCTTTATTGGTCAGGCTGATGATTGGACCGCAATATACTGGAACCCTTCCGGGCTTAGCCAGCTTAAGGGTAAAGGTTTTGGGTTTGAACCAGGTTGGCTTTATGTAAGGTCAAGGGATGCCAACTCTGCCAGAAACTACGATACCGCCAATTACAGCGCTCTACAAGGCGATACATTCCTTCGTATATATCCAAGCGAGCCAGCCAATTTTGATGAGGAGACCACGAAGTATTTCGATATTAGCCCCTCAAGTGCCATAGGAGGGTATATTTGCCTTGAGGATTATGTGGTAGGTTTTGGCGTATATACCCCAGCAGGGTTATCTACCGATTGGAAGGGTAATGCATTTGACACAGTTAATAACGCCGGAATATCCGCCTCTTATTTTTCATGCAAGCTGATATCTGCCTATAATGTTTCTGTGGCTAAGCAGATTAACCCTTCTTTTTCCGTAGGCCTTGGACTAAACTATATTAACGTATATGATAGAATTTTAGCGACAAAGGCTTATACCTCCTTTACAGCACCTGGTTTAAACTATACCTTTGACTATAAGGAAAAAGCATTCGGTGATGGTATTGAGATGGTAGGGGGATTTATGTATAGGTTTAATGAGAAACTTAGTGTGGGAACGGTTTATCGTAGCGGAGCTAAAATTACCTCGGACGGCAAAGCCGATTCCTTTCATACAGGCCTTGGCGTAAATGAGACTAGTGATTATACGCAGACTTATTATTTTCCATCAAGCTATGGCATAGGCTTTTCTTACAAGCACACACCTAAACTTCTGCTTACACTGGATTGGGAAAGAACCAATTGGAAAAAACTTTCGCGTAAATTGGATTTTGATTTAAGCGGTGGCACCATACTTGAGGATGTTGATACCGATATGCAGTGGGATATAGCCGATCAGGTAGCCGTTGGAGTAGAATATATGTATAAACCGGAGCTTACACTGCTTGCAGGAGTAAGATATGACGAAACACCTCTTTCCGATGAAACAGTTAGCGTGACAAATGTGGTCGATCTTGATAAGATATGGTTTATGGGGGGAGTCGGCTATAAAAAGGATGATCTTAAACTTGATTTAAACTATGGGTTTACCTATGCAAAGGACAGCATACAATCCGTAGACTATGAGGTAATCATACATACCATTATGTTTGGAGCAAGGTATAATTTCTAAAAAAGAGAGTTTAAATGAATTGCCCGGTATGCAAGGAGCCAATGATTGTTTTAGAGCTTCATAAGATAGAGATCGATAACTGTGTATCATGTGGCGGTATTTGGTTGGACGGGGGTGAACTTGAGCTTTTGCTGGAAGGTGCAGGTCAAAAAAATGCTACCTTGAATTCTTTAAAGATTGATAGCGAGACAAAGGAAAAAAAGAGACCTTGTCCTATATGCTTGAAAAAGATGGCGAAGGTTGTGTTTGCCTCCGGCTCCGGAGGAGAAAAAAAAGTTTTAATAGATAAATGTCGGGCAAATGACGGCATATGGTTTGATAAAGGAGAGCTTAGCCAGACAATAGAGATGGAAAGCTCTGATAAAGATAATAAGATTCTTGCTATGTTAAAGGACATCTTTGGACAAAAGCAGTAGCATAAATTAGAAAGGAGGCCTCTATGATAATTCTTATAGTAGCACTTGTAGTTGTTTTCTTTGTGGTAGTTTCGGTTATAGGAATGTATAACTCCCTTATTCGCCTGCGCAATCAGGTTAAAAATGCATGGTCGCAGATAGACGTGCAGCTAAAGAGAAGGCACGATCTAATACCCAATCTTGTAGAGACCGCAAAGGGCTATATGCAGCATGAAAGAGAGACTCTTGAAGGTATCACAGAGGCAAGAAGCAATGCAATGAAGGCAGAGGGGGTAGGTGGCAAATCTAAGGCAGAAGGGGCCTTAAGCGGCGCCATGAGCAAGTTCTTTCTTGTGGTTGAGAATTACCCCGATCTTAAGGCAAATCAAAACTTCTTATCTTTGCAGGAAGAGCTTACTTCAACCGAGAACAAGATAGCCTTTTCACGACAAGCTTATAATGATCAAGTGCTCTTTTTTAACAATAAGATACAGATGTTTCCCTCAAATCTTATCGCCAATATGTTTAATTTCAAGAAAGAGGAATTTTTTGAGGTTGAGGCGAAGGAAGAGCGCGAAGCACCAAAAGTAGATTTTTCATCATAAGCCTCTGACCAATAAGACAAAATCATGTGGGAAATAATCCTGGCAAATAAAAGAAAATCCTGGATTATCTTTATAGGTATGGGCGCATGCCTTATTTTACTTGGGTATTTTGTTGGTACTGTATGGCTAGGCCCAGATGGTGGAGTTTCCGGTATCTTTATAGCGCTTTGTATATGGATAGTCCTTTCCGTTATAAGTTACGCAGCCGGAGACTCTCTGGTACTTGCCTTTAGTGGCGCAAAGGAGGTTTCCCACGAGGTTCACCCCCAGCTTTTTAACATAGTAGAGGAGATGAAGATTGCGGCAAATCTTCCTGCTATGCCCAAGGTGTACATAATTGATGAGGCTATCCCAAATGCATTCGCAACAGGTAGAAGTCCCCAAAAAAGTGCTATCGCGGTAACAGCCGGACTGCTTTCCAAGCTAAATAGAGATGAGTTGCAAGGTGTTATAGCGCATGAGATGTCCCATATATTAAATAGGGATGTCTTATACGTAACCTTTGCAGGAGTAATGCTTGGAAGCATAGCCATGCTTTCTGAAGTGTTCTTAAGAAGTTTATGGTATCGTGGTTCCTCTCGTAGGTATCGTAGCAGCAGCTCTTTAAAGGGGTCCGGGCAGGCCCAGGTTATTATAATGGTAGTGGCTATTGTGCTTGCTATCTTAGCTCCCATACTGGCCAGGTTGTTTTATTTTGCCTTATCAAGAAAGAGGGAATATCTTGCCGATGCATCTGCTGTTAGGTTGACTAGGTATCCTGAAGGATTGGCCTCTGCCCTAGAGAGGATCTCTGGTACTGGCGGTAAATTTGCCTCAGCAAACAAGATAACCTCGCCGATGTATATAATTAATCCTCTAAGAACAAATAGAGGATCGTCTACCAATTTGTTTAGCACGCATCCGCCTACCAGCGAAAGGGTTAATATACTAAGAAGCATGAGTCAGGGCGCAAGCTATACCGATTATCAGATGGCATTTTTACAGGTAAAGACAGGTGTAACCTCAGGTATGCCTCCATCAGCCCTGCGTGATTTTGACACTGTCGCTATACGCAAACCCACCGCTAGCGAGAGAAAGGAGCAAAGCTCAAAGGAAAAGACAAGGGACTTGGGGGATCTTATGAGGGCGGTGAATCAGTACGTGTTTTTAATGTGTGTCTGCGGTCTTAAGATAAAGGTTCCCCCGGATTTCAAGAAAGACAGGGTATCCTGCCCGCGATGTAGCCGCGAACATGAAATACCCCTTACTGATTTTAAGACTGCGGCGGTATTGGTTGGGGCTACAGCAACACAGGAAGGTAACAAAGCAAAAAGAGGACAGGAGTCTAGACGATTTGAACCACAGGTGTATGCTAGAAAGAGTGAGGATTGGGAGAGCTTCTCTTGTTCATGCGGTAAGTTGCTACAACTTTCTCCCTTATTTATGGGAGAACATATTACTTGTAATTCATGTAAAAGTATTGTAAAAATTAAGAATAAACCATAAGAGCTTTAATTTGTCTTATTAAGTTTTAGATAAAGCTATGAATAGAAAAAGGATAATAAGGTTGATATTCTTGTTTTGCAGTATTTATTTTCTGCAAACTCCTCATGAGGCTTATGCTATTTCCTGGTATCATAACTATGATAAGGCTGTCAGAAAAGCAAAGGTGCAAGATAAGCCGATTATGATAGATTTTTATACCGATTGGTGTGGATGGTGCAAGAAGCTTGATAAGGATACCTTTGCTAATAAAAAAGTAAGCAGTCTGTCAGAGTATTTCATATGCATAAAGGTGAATGCCGATAAAGATAAGAAGACAAAGAATAAGTACAAGGTGAATAGTTATCCTACCATACTCTTTCTAGATAGCAAAGAGAACCCTGTTTGGCATATACCAGGCTATG
>CAZOIE010000106.1:0-5842 GCA_964579905.1 uncultured Planctomycetia bacterium | reverse complement strand
TTCTTTATGATCGTACTAATATCAGGCGCGGTATCGGATAGAATATCTCCTAGCCCTGCAGTATTTTTATCTAACCCTAAATATTTTTCTATGGATGGACTTCTGAGATTTGCATCAATGATAAGAACCGGCTTTTTTGAATGTTGTGCAATAATAACACTTAGGTTTAATGCGGTAATGCTCTTACCTTCCTTATGCGATGAGCTCGAAATGACTATTGTCTTTAGTTCGTCTTGGGACTTGAGTGAATAAATATGTGTTCTTAGTGTGCGAAACTGTTCAGAGATATGATCCTTTGGCTTATGAAATGCAACAACCTTTTGATCGATTCCGACTAGAGGAAGCGGCTTTACAATAGGTGCTGATCCCGTTAATGATGGTTTCTTTATCTCAGGAACGGACGGTTTTATATCTTCAGGCCTTGCACCTTCAGGTTTTTTATCTTCAGATTTTTTGAATTTATCTTTATCGTCAGCCAAGTTCACACCTCTTTTTTACTAATCTATGTCGCTTGTTGAGTTTGATGAATCTATTATTTCTTTTGTTATTCTGGACTGCCTGATACAGGATGAAGCTACAGCGATTATAATTAGAGTGATTACTATTATAAAGAAATACGTTGTATGTTTTCTTTGCCTTATCTTTGCTGCCTTTATGATCTCAGCATCCTCAATCATGGGAATAGCCCCAAGTATTGGCAGGTCCAGGAACTTTCTTGCATCTTCAGCATTACGCAGTGAATGATCGGCAAGCTCTATCAGGAAAACACAGCCAAATCCTGTAAGGATTCCAAGGAAGAAAGAAACAATACTGGTTATGGGTATTCTAGGTTTTGATGGAGTTAGAGGTAATCTAGCGCCTTCAAGGATGGTGTACTTAGTTCCCCTTTCCTTTAGTTCTTCCCCCGTCAGCCTATTCTCCTCAACCTTTAACATCAGCATTTCATATATGTTTTCATTTACTCTCTTATCACGCGTCAGGCGGACAAGTTCTTTCTCTTGTCCTGGAAGCGATTCAATTTTTCCCTCATACTCTCTTACAAGTTTTTTAAGGGAGTCTCTCCTGACCTCAAGGTCATCGGCCTCTCTTTGGGCCTGCTTTAGTTTTTGCTCCAACCTTTGATAAAATAAAGGCGCTGTATTTATAGTTTCTGAGTCAACCAGCTTCTCAGTTTCAAACCTAAGTTTTTCACGTACGCTTTCTATCTCAAGTTGGGTGTTGAAAACTTCCGGATCCCGGGGGTCATCATTCATCAATTGTTCAAGCTTTTCCTCAAGTGCAAGCAGTTTGTTGTTCAAGCGACTTACAGTAGGATTTAGGTCAATCATATCGGAAGAAATAATAACAGGCTCATATCCGTTTATCTGCTTATTTAATAATTCAGCCTTGCTTGTAACCTCCTCCAAGCTCATCTGTATACCGGTTAGGGAGGTTTGGTAATTAATTAGCATAGAGACGTTAAGGTCAACCTCCTTACCGGGAAGCTCCAGCGAGTGTTCTGATCTAAACTCATATAGGGCGCGTTCAGAGTCTTCAAGCTTCTTTTTGTAAATCTTTGCCTGGTCTTCGGCAAATTTTACGGCAACCAGCGCCTCCTTGGTCTTTTTTAAAAGATTTCCTTCGATAAATATGTCCAATAAGTTAGTTATGATTTTTTGTGAGAGTTGTGGGCTTCTATCTTCATAGGCAACCTGGAATACATCCGGTGCCTTCATCTTAACCTCAGTGCGTTTGCGGATGCTTCTAATTAAACCCTCGTACTGCCTCGGATTTCCGACAGTCTCATCAAGTTTGAGTGTTTTAACAAGAGTTATCAAATTGGGGTAACTGAGGATTTTTTCCGTTAGGGTTTTTAGTTGCTCAACAAGTGTTGCTGGTGGGTTTACCGTAGCATACTGCAGATCGTTTACAAGCGGATTAACCGGCCTTTCCTCTTCCACAAGGATTAGGACAGATGAGCGGTAATACTTCGGTAGAAAGAAACTTCCAATTGTGGCTGTAAAGAATACGATAATAAATGGCAATAAAAAGAACCACTTACGGTAGAATATAATCTGCAGGTAATCCCTTAATGACGTTTGAATTTTTGATTTGGTTATATCCATAGCATTAATTAATCTACATCCATCAATCTTTTAATTTCACGATGAATTGCCTCAGCTCTGCCCTCTTTCGGTGGTGGCGGCACCTTTGTACCGGATGATTTTTCAATAGGCTTTTCTATCAATTCGTGCGTTCTACCCGTTCTTTTAACCGATTCCCTGAATTCATCGGCTGAGAGCATTTGTCGGTTCTTGTTGGTCAGTATGTGAGGTGTTATAAAGACGATTATCTCCTTTTTGACATCCGATATCTCTTTAGACCTAAAGGCAAGTCCGATTAGGGGTATATCGCCTAAAAGCGGGACCTTGCTCACAGTCTTTACCTTTGTATCCTTGATTAGACCGCCTAATATGATTGTCTCACCATCCTTAACCATCATTGTCGTATTGGCCTCTGTGGTATCTCTGGCAACGGCGTTATTGGCCTCTACAACCCTTCGAGCAGTACTGACCTCAGGATGTATCCTCATGGTAACGTAATCATCCTCACCGATTTGAGGGGTTACATTGAGCTTTATACCGACATCCATGAACTTTATCTCCTCAACCAATAGATTGGTGTCGGGATCGGTGGTAGCCACAGTGTATGGCTCACTACTTCCAACAAGAATGTTTGCGTCCTGGCCGTCTATAACTACTATCCTCGGGCTTGAAAGTACCTCGGTCCCTGACTTAGTCTTTAATGCCTCAAGGGTTATCTCATACTCATCAGGCGTAAGGCTACCGATTTTAAAGATTCCGCCGGTGGTTGTTAAATTAACCGGGAATTTTGAATTTAGATCAATGGTAGATGGTTTTTCATGTCTGTCATCATCGTCATATTGCCATTCTATTCCTAGCTTAAGCGAGTCATCAAGTGTTACCTCTAGGATCTTAGCTTCAATAAATACCTGCCTATGCTGCGTATCCCAGTTTTTGATCAGGCCATCTACATCCCTTAAGATAACAGGCATTGCCTTGACGATAATGCTGTTGGTTCTCTCATCTACATATACATCACCCTTCTCCTTAGGGATTACCTTAATAAGCTTCTTTTCGACATCCTCGGCATCAGAGTAAAGCAATTTATAGGTACGCATCTCTGTTTTTTGATCAAGTTGGTCTATAGCGCTACCTATCTCATTTACCTTCTCAGGGGTATCCGTTACGATTACCTGGTTGCCCCTTTCGTTTATCTCTATTTTTCCTCTCGGTGTTTTCATGGATAAAAGCACACGCTTAAGATCCGCCACATTTGCATATTTTAGGGTAAATACCCTTGATTGAAGGGTAATGAACCGTTCCTCCTGCTGCATATCCTGGTAGGTGTACACGTTTATAATATTGTTATCTACCGAATAGAGGTAGTTATTTGTGTTTAAAACAGCATCAAGGGCACTATAGACGCTTACATTATCCAACGTTACGGATATCTTACCGGTAACATTCCTGCTTATGACGACATTTAAGCCGCTTTGTGTTGCAATAGACTTTAATACCGCCTCTATATTCATGTCCTCAACATCTAGAGAGATATTTCTCCCCTGGGCATAAGCACTCCCAAGGGGCGATTGAAAAAGCATAGCAACAACCAAGATTAAGCTAATTATATATTTTCTCATTTTAATATTAAACCTCCATTAGACACAGGCCCTTTCCCGGTGCAGTATATGCTCTATGTACTTTGCGCATTTTAGCCTTTTTATTTAATGCTAATATTATATCATTATTTGTAATTTTCCCTAAGCCAATTTGAATAAGAGAACCGACAATTCGCCTTGCCATATTGTGCAGGAAACCGTCCGCCTCTATATCTACATACAATAAGTCCTTATCCTTTTTGATTTTAATGTCCTTGATTTCCTTGATGTCAGACCTTGACTTAAATTTGTCCAGTAATCGAAAAGCGCTAAAGTTATGCTTTCCCAGGAATGCTTTTGATGCCTTTCTCATTTCATTTACATCAAGCTTATGTGGCACAAAATAAGCAAATCTGTCAAAAAATGCAGATGTGCACAAACCGTTTATTATTGTATACCTATATACCTTTGAAGAAGTGTCAAACCTTGCGTTAAAATCTTCAGGCGCGCTGCTAATTCGTTTTATGCGTATTTGCCCAGGCAGAATTCCGTTAATCGATCTATGCAATTTTTCAAGAGGCATCTTAGAGCTTGTCTTAAAGTTAGCCACTTGCCCCTTAGCATGTACTCCGCTGTCCGTTCTACCTGAACCCGTTACCTTTATGTCCTCTTTTAGTATGGTCGTAAGTCCTCTTTGAATAATTTCCTGTATAGACCTTGTTTTCCTATTTTTCGTTTGTATTTGCCAACCGCAGTAGTCTGTTCCATCGTATTCGATGGTTAGCTTAATGTTGCGCATAATGATATTAGGAGACCTCTTCCTCCTCTTCGTGGATGTTCTTTTTCCATGGCCTTATTGCAATCATTAAGGCCGCAAAAAGGGTGAATATGAGCCAGTCTCTACCAATAAGGATAACCGAGACCCACGAATAACCGCCGTATGGCTTTAAAACTTCTGTTGCCACATCACGAATAAGCAAGGTTAGCAGTATGCCTGGTACCATATACTTAATCGCAAAATCCCACCATGTTCCTATCTTCAGGCGTGATACTTGGTTTATGTGATGTCTAATTCTAATAGATTTATATATCCATCCAATAAGTATGCACTCAAGTATCCCTACAAGCACTAGTCCGTAGTGCGATAGGAAGTGATCTACTATATCTATCCAGAAGAGCCCTCCCCCTGTTGTAAATATTATAGAGCCAAGAAAGCCCCCTATACAAAGGACGCTGGTGACAACATTTCTATTAAAATGGAACTTGTCTATTAAGGCAGAGTTAAAGGCCTCTATGATTGAGATGGATGAGGATATTCCGGCAACGAATAATGTTGTGAAAAATAGGATTCCAAACAGCTGCGGTAAAAACGGTAAAAGACTTATTGCCTTAGGGTATGCTATTAATGCAAGGCCTATAGATTCCTGTATAACGTCCTGAAAGTTTACTCCGGTCTGATGGGCCATATAGCCTATCGTGGAGAATACCGCAAACCCTGCAAAGAATGAATAAAAGCAGTTTAATAGTGATACCGAACAGGCATTTAAGATTATGTCTGATTTTCTGGGAAGGTATGAAGCATAAGCGATCATAATTCCGAATCCAAGGCTGAGTGAAAAGAAAATCTGGCTAAATGCATCAATCCAAACCTTGGGTTTTGAGAGTATTGAAAAGTCTGGTTTAAGGTATACCGCTATTCCCTCCCTGGCACCAGGAAGCCTAATACTCCAGAATACGAGTACAGAAGTAAGCACAAATAGCAGCGGCATAAATATCTTATTCGCCCTCTCTATGCCTTTCTCTATTCCCAAAAAGACTATAAGCCAGTTTAAAAACCAGACAAGGGCAAGGGAGAAGAATATATTGGAACGGATGTTGCCTATTTGCCCGGGACCGTCGGTGAGGCCTAAGAAGTTTTTAAAGAAGAATGTGTTGGGATCAGCGCCCCATTTTAAGTCAATGGCATAAAGAAGATAATTGAAACACCAAGAGACGATAACGGAATAGTAAAGAACTATCCCGAACATGACAAACATGACAGCCCACCAACCAAGCCATTCCCACTTTGGGTTTATTTTCGCAAGGCTCATTGGGGCTGATCCCCTCATCTTGTGACCAAGGGAGATTTCAAGGATCATTAGTGGGACACCTGCAGTCAGGAGCGCTATGAAATACGGAAGT
>CAZOIE010000105.1:0-5844 GCA_964579905.1 uncultured Planctomycetia bacterium | reverse complement strand
GCTTGATGGTGATGCGTTCAGGGTTTCCGATACCCAATCCCCAAGAGAGGATATAGGGCGAGCGGTCAGCCAGATTGCAGGCATAGAGGCTGAGGATATATACTTTGACAAGATTTTGGATGAAGGTGCGAATACAAAGCACTATGGCGGTTATGGTGAAGGTCTTTTATTCAGCGTGCCTACGGCCAAGGGAGGCTTCAATGCCGAGATTATAGACATAAAGGCAGGCAGCAAGCAGTCGCTTCTATTCCATAAGGGTGTAGGTTTTGCCGATGCCCGCTTTGTGGTAGTGAATAAGGGAAGAAAGAGATTCGGCGTATCCGTTACCTTAAAGCCGCGTGATACCGAGCGTCGCCTATCAGAGGCTGAGGTAGACAGATTAAGGACCGAATATATTAAGAGTACCTTTGACTTTATTTCTGATTTTATAACCTCTAAAGAACCTAAAAAAGGCGATAAGAAGATACTTGTGTTTAACCTCGATGATGTAACCGAAGCAGAGCTTACGGCCTCACCGTTTGATAGTATGATTTCGGTTGGAGATGGAGGTTCTCATTACACGGTTGTTCCTACGATAAGGGCTCCGGATGTAACATACAATTCTGTACAGCTTGTTCTTATCCCCAAGACAGTCTCTCTTACAAAGGTATCCCCGCTTACTACTGACTCATCTGAAATATCCGAAAACATTACAAGGGTTATCAAGTTAAGTCAGGTTGCTGATGTCGATTCAGAGCCAAGCCGCGAAATCGGACGCAAACAGCCATATACCAGAATAGCTCAACGCTTTAGAAACAAATTCTTTGGCGATGAGACCAAAAAGGAAGGTTTATTTACAACCGGTTTTGCCGAGCCATACGCCTCACGCAGATTCTGGTTCCATGAAGATAGGGTTGGAATGCCGCAGGAGGCGGATATAACTACTACAGGAAAGGCGCTACAATTTATATTAGGCGGTATTATTATAGGCGCTATTGCGGCAATGGCCTCAAGCTATATTTTCTCACTTATTAGTCCTTATATAGGCATCACTTCGTTTATGGTATGGTTTGTGCCGGTTGCAACAGGGCTTATGATCGGGTATTTCATGGTGAAGTATCTTGCCGGTATTATTATAGGAGATCCAAGCCTTCTATTTGGGCTGGAAGGTCTCTTTGACATAGAAGGCATATTCGCTTCGCCGAAGAAAGCGCCGAAGATATTTGCTAATTTCTTAGGTAAAGCTATAGTAGCCGCAATTGTATATGGCATAGGAATGCGCTTCGGCATTAATTCCCTTTGGGTTACGCTTGCAGTATTAGGTATTGCTGCGATTGTGCGCGGTATGCAGACTACCTATAAGAGCGGAGCCTTCCTGGGTGCTACGCTTGCAGTCTTTGGTGCAATAACATACTTTAGCGCAAGTCCGTTTACAGGTCTCTTAGCAGCAGGTATTGCGCGCGGGATACTGGAGCTTTTATACTTTATCGGATACAGTCAGCCAAGACCTAAGCTCTCAAGGATAATCTATTCGGCGCCGGTTATGCTGATATTTTCTTCAGTTGCCTTGTTTGCGGTGGGGCTTGCACCTTCAGCTGGCGTTATGGTGTCTCATGCATTAATAAGCTTATATCTTATATCATATGCCATTCACAGGGGATTCGCAAAGGATATCCGTGCCACCGCCAAGCCTCTTTTACTTGCAGCAGTGGTTCTTGCCGCGGCAGCTCCTATTGTTAACGCAGGTATTGCCCCGTCCAATGTACTTTTAACAATCGCTGAATTGTGGGGAGTGGGTTTCAACATTGAATTCGGGACAGGTTTACTGCCCGGAATTATGTCAACAGGCCTTTTGACGGGTATTGGAATGATCTTGCTGCCCATAACCTTAGGCTTGGTTAATAAGGTACTCAAGGTATTTAGTAAGAAACCATTACCTGAAAAACTGCTAAACCCGTTTATACCATATTTGGGCTTTATTCTTACAGGAACCATGTTCTTTACCATGTCGTACTGGGTTGGTTTGGACTGGGCCTTCGGAAACACCATATGGCTTAAGTTTATTGTCCTGTGGGTCATGGTTGGTGTACACGTTCCGGTTAAATTGGCCACCGATTGGGTTTTCTCGCGCCTATTCCCGCAGCAGCCAAAGCCACCACTTGAAGAGGTTATTAAACAGGGATTATCCGAAGGGGAGCGTAGCGTTGTATATTATCCCTGGTATACAAACAGCAGTGCTGAAATTGCAGGAGGCAAGCTGTCCATTGCAAGAAATATGAGAGCTGTAAGGGATAAGCTCATGTACTCCATTAAGGTAGATGAGATTCCTACACAGGCAGATACAGAAGAGATTGAGGTAGATATAGTTGAGCTTATGAGAGAGAAGGCCAAGGAGTATTACATTCAGGATGATAGAGAGAGTGCAACCGGGCATGACTTTGGTGCGTACTTTGCCAGCTTAACAGATGAAGAGCAGCTAAGCGATATATTTGCAGCAGCCCACAGGGAATACTTCGAGACTTTCTATTATATAGATGGAGAGACACTTCTTTCAGAGGAGAGGGAGTTTGATGAAGAATTGTTTGAGCGGTATCTCGAAAAAGACCAAAGAGAGTTCCTGCTTGTTCAACTTATACTTCGCAAGCGGTATCTTGAGCTGCACGGAGACTGGCAGAGCCTAGACAGGCCTGATGATTTCTTCAAGAAGCGATACTTTAAGGTTGACGTAGACGGCCAGGTCCGTTACTTCCAGCTTAAAGAGCACAATATTGTCTATACTTTAAGCAACCGCTCAAAGTTATGGGATAAGGCGGGTAAAACGTCAGATGCTGTACCAGTTTCAATGCCCATAGACCATGAGAATTTTGATTTTATACAGGTGTTTAGTGATGAGTATGCTAGTTATGGGGATGACTTTTTTGATAATGTTTATGAATTTACCGATTCTAAGGATAGGAAATTCTACCTTAAACCCCAGAAATTTGTCGTAGAGATACTGAAGGGTCTTCGTAGTCTTAAAAAGAAGTACCCGGAGATAGATATTCTGTATTTCGGAAGGGGACTTGTTTACGGTCAGTGGAAGTTCGACTTTATGAACTTTAACAGGAAGGCTGGTAAGTTTAATGCATTCTTCAGGCTCCTATTGGGATTTGGTTATGAGTCTTTCGCAAGAATTCTATCCTATGTGTCCTCACCGGATCAGCGCATGGGAGAACAGCCCTATAAGATTTTAATTGAGATAAAAGGAGATGACAAGAGCGATTTTGACCTTGGGTTTGATGAAAGTGCACTCTCTCATCTCGGCATCGAGAAGCAGGATGATGGCTCATTTGCCATTTCCAATACCAAGAAGTCAATAAAATATGAAGCTACCTTTGATGTTGACACCGTGTCCCAGGATGAGCTGAAGATAAAAGGTAACCACTATAGAGAATATCCGCCAGTCAATGAGGGCGATATCCTTGAGACGGCAAATCCGGTACTGCAGACAGTGGGAATGCTTGCAAATCCGTTGAACCAGGAGTACTCCACCATTCAGCCTGCTCTTAATTACTACAATCCAAAGGAGACACTGGCTACAGGTGCATCATGGATAGCAGGACAGATGTTGTTCTACACAGTTGAGAATGCGGTAGCCCGCTCAGGAAGGTCTCCTGAATTCGGAAAACCGGTTAGAAGCGTAGAGCGTTTTATAGATAAGACAGAGGCATTTATAAACCTTGAGAATGGTGTTCTTAGAAAGAAAGATTCAAGAAGGGTTATAGGAAGCATTAACGATCAGCAACTCGCATATATCCGCAGCCTATCTGCTCATTTGGCTGCATCGGGTGACTTGGCTGAGGCTTTAAGAGGTTTTAGTGGTCAAGGTGTTAATCTTGACATTAAATCAGAAAGGCAACTCCAGCAGCTTCTTGCTATTTACATGGAGAAGGTATCCGGTGTTGATATGGTAGGCTTTGGTGCAGGCCCACGCCCATATGTATCGCCACACCTTATCAGGCGTTTACTAGAGGAAAGAGGTCTTAATCATAACGAAACAATGCGGCTATTTGCAGAGACTATGGTGGATGAAGGTTTCACCCTAGGTTATGAGCAGCCTCTTATGCCAAAGAATAGTGATTTAGAAAAACTTGCTTGGGATATTTCGAATGATGAGATTGTTAGTCCTGAAGAAATAATGGATAGAATAAGAGATATGTTAGCTGATGTAGGTGTTGATTATGACCGAGTCTTCGGGTCAAAAGAAGGAGGTTTCCTTAGCGTTAACATAGAGGAGATTATAACCGATAGGCTAAGGTATCTAATAGTGAACAAGTGGAAGGAATTGCCGGAGCAACTGAGGAAGGCAAAAATACCGAGCCAGCTTCTAGGTGTAAAGAATGCGGTTCTAGGTGATCTTAAGGTTCTGGTGAGTGACTTATATAGGGAAGATAACATACTAGAAGTATATGAAAGATTACAATCTGGTGAATACGCAGCGTTAAATCAGATTTTCTTTGACATAACAGAGGGTACCGGATATGAGCGCGATAAACTTTACTTCTCACTTATAAAGCCAAACAATATTTTCTTAAGCCATGACTCTGACGATACCGCACATGAAGAGCTGACCATGGCAACCAGAGGCGTTGCATTTAGGGCAAAAGATGGTGCAATGGTTTCAATTGGTATAAATTTTGGAGAAGCGGGCAGAAAGAGTTTCGCTGCTACCCTTACCAATATAAACCGCTGGTGGCTGGGTGACAGGGCTATTGCCGGACTTCTGAGAAAGGCATTCATAGTATTTGGTATAGCTGAGGTGGAATCAGGTCTTTATCCGCTGGTTAAGATTGAGAATATACTGAATCCTCCGGAGATGTTTGAGTTAGGCTATATGCGCTTAGGTGGCATATTGGGTCAAATCCCATTCCTTATAGGAGTTGCTATATTTGGAGCGCTCAGCATGATTCTTGGCACTGTTTCAATAGCCAATTCTGAGTTAATGGCATCACTCTTCTTTATAGTTATGAGCGTTATGCTTATACTTGTTAAGTTTGGTAACGTTGACTCTTCGAAGTACGGTGCCTCCGCTCAGGAAGCTATGTTTACCACTCACTCATTCCTTGCAATACCGGCTATTCTTGTACCGCATGTGCACTACAAGGAATTTGTAATATGGAAGAATAATATACTCTACGGCTTCTTTGAGTCTACAGGGTGGGTGCCCGGAGCTGTTGGAGACAAGCATACAGATCTTGAGGAAACATTGCCCAAGGCTGTAAAAGCTATGAAGCTGTTCTATAACAATTTCCTCAGCGTTATTTTAGTAGGGCTTATTGCCAGCAACGCCCTTTGGTTCCCGGTGTTTGCAATAACCCATATGTGGGCCTTTGCGCTTAAGGGTGTTTACGACTGGGTGACCTCCATGAAGTTTAAAGAGGGTACTAAGCTAAGCGCTATAATATTGGCTGGCCAGTTTATAGGAGCTATCATTATTGCAGCACTTGTTGAAAATGCGGGAGTCGTTCTTCATCCTGCACTTAGCAACTTGAGCGATATACTTATGTATGATGGAATATCTTCATTCTGGGCTCTAGGTTCAGGTTTATTTGATGCATTCCTTGCGCTTTTCTCCAATACGGATATTTCAGCATTTACTATGCTTAACTCTACTCATTCAGCAATTTTCAATCTAATATGGCTTGGTTATTTCGCAATAATGGCAATATACTCGTTTGTAAGATTTTTAAACTCATTCACTAGTAGGGAGAAATTAAAAGTTGTATCTGTTCCGTTAATAGCTCTTGCAGTTTCTGTAGCGGCCCTTGTAGTAGGCGCACAGAAAGATATGTCGATTATGTGGACTATTGTTCCGGTCGCGGCGCT
>CAZOIE010000104.1:0-5870 GCA_964579905.1 uncultured Planctomycetia bacterium | reverse complement strand
ATAGAACTTGCCCGTAGACTACATCCTTTAGCAGGTGTTATCATGTGGGTTTTTCTTGCGTACACAACGCTTTCTACTAGGGATCTTCTTCATCATGCCAGATCTGTACAGAAGGCGATTATTAAGGGCGATATAGAAGAGGCGCGCTTAAGACTTTCTCTTATTGTTGGCAGGGATACAAAGAGTTTATTTAAAAAGGAGATAGTTAAGGCCACTATAGAGAGTATAGCTGAAAACACCAACGATGGGATTGTAGCGCCGCTATTTTACCTGTTTTTAGGAGGTCCAGCTGTTGCTATGTGTTATAAAGCGATAAATACCATTGATTCCATGATTGGGCATAGGAATGAAAAATATGCTAATTTTGGGTGGTTTGGTGCAAAGCTGGATGATGTTGCAAACTTTATCCCTGCAAGAATCAGTGGTTTATTGATATCTATAGGGTCGTTTTTACTAGGTAGCGGTATAAAAAAACCTTTCAGGATGATGATGCGCGATAGGAAGAAGCATTCATCACCAAATAGTGCCGTATCTGAGGCTGCTATGGCAGGTGCGTTGAGTATTCAACTTGGAGGGGTTTACGCATATCAGGGTATTAGAATAGAGCGTCCTACCATTGGAGATCCAGAAAAAGTTATAAGTCAGACTATGATTACAAAGGCATTATTCATAAGTATTATGACCTCAATTCTAATGGTCATAATAGGAGCGGTAGTTAAATGCACAATCTAAGAGATTTCACGCATGGTGGGAATATCCACGGGTTTAAGAGAAGGATTGTTGATTTTAGTGCAAATATAAATCCGCTAGAGGCTCCTAAAAGCATAAAGCAGCTTTTTGTAAGGAAGTTTGATCTTATTTTTCATTATCCAGATCCACAGGCAGAGAAGCTTAGAAAAGCAATTGCCAATTACTGGGATGTTGGCAGGGAAAATATTCTAGCGGGAAATGGCTCAATAGAATTATTGTTTACAGTTGTTAATTTTTTTAAGCCGCGCTCAATTTGCATTCCGGCTCCGTCATTTACAGAATATGAAAAAGTAGCAAGATTGGCTGGTAGTAGGATTAGTTTTGTTAAATTAAAAGAGGATAATGATTTTAAACTTGATTTATCAAAGCTTACCAAGTCGGATATGCTGATAATAGCAAATCCCAATAACCCTACTGGAAATCTCCTGATAGAAAATCCGCAAGTTTTGTTGAGATGCTTCAAAGGTATTATAGTGGTTGATGAGGCGTTTATGGATTGGGTTCCAGATGAGAAAGTGCTTTCCTTCATAAGGATTGCAAAGAGAAATAAGCGGGTAATGGTGCTTCGTACATTTACCAAGTTTTTTGCGCTACCAGGTATAAGGGCAGGATATATGATATCCCATAAAGATACAATAAGGCGTCTTAGAGATTTCCAGGTGCCATGGAGCTGTAACAGTTTTGCACAGCTAGCAGCAACCTCTATTATAAAAGATGGGGGATATATTGATAAATCGCTTACTTTTATTGAAAAGGAAAGATCGTTTTTATTTGATAGCCTCAATTCTATACGCAACCTACATCCCTATCCATCAGAGGCTAATTTTATACTTGTTAAGATACTTAATGCTGGAGCACATAATGCTACCTCTCTAAGAAAGCGTTTGATGAAAAAGGGAATTTTGATTAGGGATTGTTCAAACTTTAGAGGTCTTTATAATAGATTTATTAGAGTAGCCGTTAAAGGTAGAAAAGAAAATAAATGTTTGGTTAGGGAATTGGAGAGAATATATGGGAAGAAATGAATTGCTAGTTAGGAAACTGCTTACAAGCGCTGTTATGAAAAATCCAGCCTCAGGTGTTTTGCTATCCGGTGGCCTTGACTCATCGCTTGTTTCGGCAATATGTCCACCTATGAAGGCTATAACGGTGACCTTAAACTCATCGGGAAAAGATCTTGGTTATTCCAAGAAGGTGGTGGATTTTCTTAAGATGGAACGTATGCACATTGAAGTAAGTGAAAACGAAGCAATAAAGGCGATACCAAAGGTGGTAAAGATTCTAAAGAGTTTTGATCCTGCTATACCTAATGACTTGGTTGTCTATTTTGGGCTTAGGGAAGCTAAGAGAAGAAACTTAAAGAGCGTAATGACCGGTGATGGGTCAGATGAATTGTTTGCTGGTTACTCTTTTATGCAAGAAATAGATGATTTAGAGGGATATATAAAAAGAATGTCTAAGAGGATGGTATTTAGTTCTAATAGAATAGCGGACTATTTTGGAATTAAATTGTGCCAGCCATATTTAGACAAAGAAGTAATGAGGTGTGCTCAAAGAATAAAGGTAGGTCAAAAGATAGGGCAATACAAAGGTAAAACATGCGGCAAGTGGATATTACGGAAGGCCTTTGAGGATATGTTGCCTAAGGATGTAATCTGGCAGCCTAAGAGGCCGCTTGAGTATGGTTCGGGGATGAATAGCCTCCGAAGAGTGATTGAGTCAAAGGTATCTAGGGAAGAATTTATGAAAAATCCGCATAAAATAGAGTTTATAAATAGAGAGCATATTTACTACTATAAGGTTTACAAGAGGCTATTTTCGGTTATTCCTAGTCCTAAGCCAGGAGAACAAAGGTGTCCAGGATGTGGCACTGGGCTAAGACAAAATAGTTTTCATTGTAGGGTTTGTGGGCATGTTTTGAATTCAAATATATACAAAAAAAGGAGGGAAGTGATGAAAAAAACAAAAGTAAAAAATAGAAAGGTTATTGCCTTGCGAAAAAAATGTAAGGCTAAGGGAACAGGCTTATCACATTATATTCTTTTGGATAAAAAGTAATTAAAAACTGATTTTAAAACAGATGGGAGACTCTTGTTTATTATATAGATGTTTCCCATCTAACTACAGAGCAAATAACAATGGTAAATTATCCATTATCTCAAGGTATTTATTTAAATACGGGGGCGGGAATTTCACTTCAGCCTATAGATATCAAACATAAAGATTACATCGGTTTGTTATCTGCGGATACCGCTTTCTGGGCATTAGTAAAAAAGGGACAACTCTCTCGTGCCTTAACGAATAACGCGTTGTTGAACAGATACCGCGAGAAAGAAAAATCTTTTACCGGTGAAATAGAAACCTTAAGGTTTGGGCTGAAACCATCTGCAGTATATTTTAACCCCACCGACCGTTGTAATCTGAACTGCTCTTACTGCTATATTCCAGAAAATCTACGAAGAAATGGAAGGCATATGTCTACTAAAAGGCTTTTAAATGCAATGGGAATTCTGAAAGCTTTTTTTAAATCAGTTTTACCTCGTAGACAAAAGCCGCAGATTGTTTTTCACGGCGCAGAACCCCTACTTAACAAAAGTGCTGTTTTTGAGGCCATAGACAAGTTTAGTCAGGATTTTCGTTTTGGCATACAGACCAATGGGACACTTTTGGATTCTGAGGACATAGAATTCTTGAAATCAAGAGGAATAAGTATCGGCCTTTCGCTTGATGGACACAGTCCAAAGGTAGCAGACCGCCTACGCCGCACCTGGAGCAAGGAGGGTGTTTCGAAAAAAGTAGTTGAGATAATCAAACAACTCAAAGGCTATGATAATTATTCTGTTATCTGTACCGTAACGAAGGAGAATATGTCTTCACAGGTTGAGATGGTTGAATTCTTACATGGCGAGGGAGTGCCCATATGTATGCTTAATCCCCTAAGGTGCACTTCCCTAAAGAGTCGTAAGCATAAACCTTCGGATTTTGATATAGCTAAGTATTATTTACAAGCTTTGGACCGTACATATCAACTTTATAAAAAATCCGGGCGTAAGCTGGTAGTAGCTAATTTTGCCAATATCTTAATAAGCATAATTGCCCCTATGGCACGCCGACTGATGTGTGATATTTCTCCTTGTGGCGGCGGCAGGTGTTTTTTTGCGGTTTCGAGTAACGGTGATTTATTTCCCTGTAATGAATTTATTGGAATTAAAGAATTTAAGGGTGGCAATATTTTTAGGGATGATATAAAGAAAATCTTAACGAGCAGGTCATTTGAACTTGTTTCAAAGAGAAGCATTGAGCGTATCAGCCCATGTTTTAATTGTGCTATTCGTCATTTTTGTGGTGCGCCCTGTCCTGCAGAGGCATGGGCAGTAAATGGCTCAATTGAAACGAGAGGAGCGTTTTGTGAACTTTACGAAGAACAAGTTCGCCATGCCTTTCGTCTAATCGCCGATGAGAAAACTGATGGGTATCTTTGGGATGGATGGGATAAGGAACTTTCTACTACTTTGGAAATAACCAGATTCTAATCAAGAAGGAACAATAATGAAGGTTTTTGTTTCGTGGAGCGGTGGTAAAGAGAGTGCGTTATCTTTATATAGGGTTAAAAAGAAAGGCCTTAATATAACTCATCTTGTGAATATGATGAACTCTACACGCAGGGTTTCACGTTCACATGGTATTCCTACGAATCTGCTTAAGGAGCAGGCGAAGATGATGGGTGTTTCGATTATTCAAGAAGGGGCAAGTTGGAATACATATGAAGATAGATTTAAGAGAGTGATTAAGAGACTAAGAAAAGCTGGGATTGAGAGGGGAGTGTTTGGTGATATCGATATGCAACCTCACAGAGACTGGGTTGAAAAGGTTTGCCGCGCGGCAGATATAACACCCTTGCTTCCTCTGTGGAAGCAAAACCGCAGCTCATTAATAGATGAATTTATTGATAGTGGCTTTAAGGCCCTGGTGGTCTCTCTTAATGCTGGTTTTTTGAGTGAGGAGTGGCTTGGCAGGGAAATAGATAATGGGTTTATATCTGATATCAAGCGCAAGGGGGGCATAGATCTATGCGGGGAGAATGGAGAGTTTCATACATTTGTCTACGATGGTCCAATATTTAAGGCCCCTGTTAAATTTTCGATGGGCAAAAAGATACGGCGTAAAAACCATTGGTTTTTGGAAATTGCAAAAAAGGGTAGGATTAGTTGAATAGGAAAACTCTGATTGGATTTTTTGTATTGATAGTTATTTGGGTTTTGGCTTTTAGGTCAGTGGCTGATGAGCCTAAGAGGGTTATATCGCTTGCACCATCGATAACAGAGGCTATTTATTTTCTTGAGGCTGAGGATATGCTTGTTGGATGCACAACCTATTGCAAAAAGCCTCAAAAGGCCTTAGGCGAGAAGGAGATAGTGGCAACCGTTGTTGATATAAATACCGAGAAGATAATTGGTTTAAATCCGAGCCTTGTACTGGTGTCATCTTTAGCAGACAAAAATTCATTAAGGAAGATTGAAGGTGTGGGTATCGAGGTTATAGTTTTACCTCAGCCTAAAAGCTTCAATGAGTTATGCGAGCAGTTTTTGATGCTTGGTGATGTGCTTGGGAAAGAGAATATGGCAAAAGAAATAGTTAAAAGTGCCAGAGGGAGGGTGAGCAAGGAGGTTAAAAGGATAGAAGGTCTAAAAAAGCCCAGTGTGTTTATCCAGGTAGGAGCAAGACCGTTATTTACAGTGACAAAAAATTATCTTTTAAATGATTTTATTAAGCTGGCCGGTGGGGTTAACATCGCTGAGCATGAAATAACAGGTCATTATAGTAGGGAGCAGGTAGTAGACAAGAACCCCGATTTTATTATCGTCGTAACTATGGGGATTGTCGGCGAGCAGGAAAAGGAGATTTGGGAGGGTTTTGAGAGTTTGGAAGCTTCGAAGAATAAAAGAATTTTCATAATAGATTCCGATAAGGTATGCAGCCCCTCACCTCTGACATTTGTGGATAGCCTAAGAGAGATTTCAAAGATACTACATCCCCTGGAAGCGGATAAAGAGTTATGAGTAATCGTTTATTTAAGTGGACGGTTTTAGTATTACTGTTGTTAGTAGCCCTTTTATTGG
>CAZOIE010000103.1:0-5900 GCA_964579905.1 uncultured Planctomycetia bacterium | reverse complement strand
ATTTAAACCATCCTTTGCTTGTAACCGTTAGGGTGCTAGCCCCCCGCAAGAGGGGGCTTTGGGAACTTGATTTTCAAATAAAAGACTATTATGCCTGTTAAATTCAAAAGTAAAATAGCAAGATAAAACAAAAAGAAAGGTTTATCCGTAAGCAACCTCTTTTTTATTTGATTAATTAGGAGCAGATAATCCGCTTTCCATGTGTTATATGTTCTAAAAGCCAAAAATCCATTCATAGGTTGAGCATTTTTGAACATCCTTCCTTTTGTTAATGCTTCGTAGAATCGTTTATTATCCCAATGACCCAGTTTTACACCCTTATATGTTCCTGATGTCTCATAGGTGGAAACTGAAAATGAAAATGAAAACCCTGAGATGTTGATTCCCTGTCTGGAGGAATAACGTAAAAGTTATTCTTTCGAAACTTAATTTGGTTTAAGTTCCATCTTAATGTTACAATATCATCACCATCTTTCTTATTATGCTTAAGATGAAATATAAGCTCTCCCTCCCTATCCAAATCCTGCTTGGGAATAAAAACGGACATCATAAACAGATTGTCGAAGTTTGAGACAAACGACTGGCCGAATTTATTGGAGGAATTCACCTCAACCACGCTTGAAGGGACTTTATAGGTACCTATATCCAAATAACTAAAGATATTATTCGGAACCTTATCCTTAATAGTCACTACAAACGCAGCAAGCATTATAACAAAAGCCAATAAGGCTACAATAGCAATGCTTTTAGCTTTTTTCATTTTTAATACCAAAAAACTTTAAATTATGCTTGTTGTTTATAAGTATATGAAGCGCCATAACAAGGCTGGAAGCAAAAAACAATCTGTACATAAACTGATGAATCAGCTTAACGTTTATCAATAGATTCAAATAGGAATCCAAAATTGGAAGGCTGGTAAAAAATTCAGGGTGAAGTGCTGCAAACAATCCCCATTGCTGACTATTACCGGCCGTTCTCAGCATAAACAGTGAAACCGTAAAGATAGCCAGGTAAGGCCAAAGCTTTTTGTTTTTTGCACCAAGGTATATCAAAAGCGGTGTAACCATCACGAAATAACGAATAGTAACAATATAGAAGGAAAAGAAAATGAGAAAAACTATTGTGGACGCTGCTATTAAGAAATCCACCCTCGCCTCATTTGTTTTTTCGTCTTTTCTCTTGAAAAAACACAGTATCAGTAAGCAGGAATATCCTATAAGAAAAAGATTCCTCCTTATTTCCGGAATGCCACCTGGGGAAAATAATACAGAATCAACAAATGCCTTTGGGGCAGGTATATAAAAAGGAGCTATTAGTAAAATAAGAGGGATAAAGAATATTAATAGCAATTTCGCCCTATCCTTAAATTTATCTGCTGTCAGGAGAATTGCAAATGGGACTAAAAGTACGGGAAAGATCTTTGTCAATACTCCAAGAGACAATACCCCCATAGCTAAATACCGTTTTTTCAGTAGAATGAAATATATACATGCCACTATAAAAAAGGTCGTTATTATATCGATCTGTCCTAGGGCGTAACAACTATGCAGGACAAATGGATTGAACATCCATATGATATAGGCAAGTAAAGCCTTATTTTTGTCAAAACCCTTAAGGAGCTTAAAAAGCAACCAGCCCGTTAAAAAATCAAAAAGCAGATACGGTACCTTAAAAACAAAAAGTGTCCTGAATAACTGATATTTCAAAAACATGTCAGCAAAATTAATCGTGTTTCCTTCCCATGTAAAGTTACAAAACTCATATAATGAAAATAGGCCGCTTAGATTAGCCAGTAAAAACTTTTGAAGAAAAAGAAAAGCTGCCATTATCAAAAACAGAAATGGTGGATAGTAGGAAATATCAGCGGTACTAGCAAAATTTTCGCTTAAATATAGATAGGGATTCCATGCCCCCTTTTCAATAAACTCAAATGCAGGATGGTTTATAAAGAATATATCATGCCCATGAAAAGAAAAAGGCATTATTGCAAGACGAATCAATAATCCTATTAGTGACCAAAATATAATACGATTTCTCATTTCATTGAATTTATAGCTGCTTTATTTTATTAAAAAATAGCAATATACCCCCTGCACCACCAAGAATCAATACAAGAACAAGGGACAACAAAGAAACGCTCATAGCCAAAGTGGCCGGGATACCCTCAGATGAAAACATAAAAATTGTTGCAACCTCGCGAATGCCTGCACCTCCAATAGAAATTGGCAAAGCGGAAATAAACTCAATAACAGGTGCAAAGGCAAGTAGTTTCAAAAACCCGAGGTCAACATTAAGTGCCCTAACTATTAAAAAGAAGTAACCTACCATCATCAACTGGCCTAAAATACTAATCGGAATAACACTCTTAAAAACAGAATAGTTGTCGCGATACACAAATAAAGAATCGGTAACTTTTTTTATCACTTTCTTTAGGGGTGATAAGGCTTTTAAGGGAAACGCCAAAACCCTTTTTAGAAGGTTTTGCGCTCTCCTGCTAAATAACACGCAGGAAACAAAAGATATTCCAACGGCCATTAGAATAAAAACTGGAAGCACTCTTAAATCCCTTAAGAATCTAAAGCAAAAAATGAAACCCAAAAGTGCTAGAAACATAAGGCCTATCAATCCTGAAAGCCTGTCTGTAACTACCGATGCCGCAATCTGACTGATATGGCGCTGCTTATCCTCAATATTATCCGGCTTAGGAAGCATCGCAACACGTACCACCTCTCCTGCAACCCCTCCCGGCAGGTAATAATTGAAAAAAAGTGTGATAAAAGAAAGTCTTATAATCATTTCTGGCTTGTAATTATAGCCAAGGTAATTTAAGAGAATCTGCCACCTTAATGCATTCATAAAGATACTAAAGAAACCTAAAAATATAGCCAAAACAAAAATGGGAATATTTAGTCCTTTGACTATAGTAAAAACTTCACCAAAGGGAATCTTCGTAAAAAGCACAAAAAGAATCAAGATGCTTATCGCTATATTCAACGAGAATCTTATTAGTGACTTTAACCCTTTAGACATTAAAAAACCTTATCGTGTTTACTAAATTAGTCAAAATACTTCTCATACAAGGCATCATGCAGCAAGTGCATCTTGCAAAGTAATTTTATTGGGTACTTAAACAATTTGATCATGGAATAATAAGTCGGGTACTCATAGAAATATCTTGGCTTCAGTGACATTATCTTATCCAGCTCCTTATGACCAATACCAAGTTTTTCAAGGCAAAAATTAATATTCTTTTCTGCTTCGATGATTGGCTCTGAGCTTACTTCTTCAAGGGCATCTGTTTTCGGGATCTCTTTTGAGCGAACCCTAGCCGCTAATCTTATCTTTCTCCAGTCGTGCTTGAATTTTTTCCTTACTACATGAGAAACTAGGGCCTGATGGAGATTGTCAAAATGCTTTGCACCTGGCTCGGTCCAACCCAGCTCTTTGGACAATAACTCAGAAGCTAATGACTTATTGTATCCAATATGGACTAGTAGCTGAACAACCTTTATTCTTTTAAGGAACATAAAATAAAATACATCCATTAAATTACAGCGATTAAAACCCTTCCTGTCTCTGAGACCATCGTAGTTAATTTTTCTTGTATTGGTGTTTTTGGCGAACTTCTTTACTATGCCCTCAAAATACTTACCGTCAAGGTAATGCCAGCTCAAGGGAAGCATCCCCTCGGTTCTAAAGGTATTTCCCACAATGATATAGCGTATATTTTCTTCATCTGCAACCTGGTATATGGCTGATAAATAACCGATACCACATGGAAGATCTGGCTCCGGGACTGAAGCCTTTAAGAAAGCTCTATACCAGTCATTCATTATCTGGGTATCGGCCTTTATTTGCCTAAAATCAATATTAAGCCTATTAACAGCGTTCTTTACATTTTCGGCAGCTATCTTTGAACCCCACCCATCATCAAAATTAACCGCTAAAATCCTTAGGCCAAGCTTCTTCGCAGAGTATAAGGCATAGGTACTATCGCACCCACCGCTAAGGCCTACAATGCAGTCATATTTCCTATTTCTTCCCTCTGATTTTATCTTTGCTATTAGTCTATCAAAATCCTGTTTTCCCTTCTCGTCTAATGGATAGCGCTTCTCAAGCTCATCATGTAGGTGGCAATAGCTGCATACACCTTCTTTATCAAAGCGGATTTTTGGTATACCCTCATCCAATATACATCTGGTACATTGTTTTTGTGTGCTTTCCATCACTCCCATTCATCCTTTTTAAAAATATGGGTTAATTTATAATAAACTCCATCTTTAAGTATTACCTTTAAAAAACCAACGGTCGTCTTTAGAACCTTCATCTTGCTTTTTCCTATCCTCTTGCGGCCATCCAAAATCATAGGAACCTCTGTAATCTTAAATTTTTTGTTGTGGGCAAACTTTATCAACAACTCCACCATGCACTCAAAACCCTCCTCTTCAATGAGCTTATCACCATAATGCTTGTACATTTCATTTATGGCTGAAAACCTGTATGCACGATAAAAGGAGCTGAATGTATTTATATCCTTTATTGGGATAAAAAACCTAAGAATCGCATTGGCGGATTTACTAAGTAACAGTCTAAGGGGCGTTGTCCCCTTAACGCCACCTTCCTTGGCATAGCATGAGGCAAGAACAAGGTCGCTTCCTTCGTTTATCCTTGAAAGCATCTTATCGAAGATACTCAAGTCGCTTGTGTTGTCTGCCTCCTTGGTTACAATCATGTCACCGTCCGAGCCTATCTCAAGCGCCCTCTTAAAGCCAACAAGAAACGCCTCACCTACCCCCTTATTCGGATAGTAGCTGCAGATATCTAGGTCTACCTCTTCGGCCATTGATTCTGCGACCTGCAATGTCTTATCGGTGCTACCGTCATTGACAATAACTACCTTGTATGGCAATTTCTCCTTTGCCATATTGTCCTTAGTCTTCTTAAGTAGCGAGGTTATGTTTTCTACTTCGTTATATACTGGAACAATAAATATTACCATTTTAATCTTTAGCTAAAATAAATTTTAGTATCTTAAAACCGTCTTTTACAAACTTGATGAAATTTGTACTTCTGAGGGTTCGCCTTAGATATGTAAAAATCGGCTTGGGTCTGAAATAAAATTCTCGATAGGCTCTCTTTGATTCCCTTTGAAGAATCTCTTTTGTTAGCCCTTTGGGTATAAACAATGGAGTCCATATATTCATTGAGTCACGTTCGTTATGAAACTCTCCATACTCACTAGCAATCTTATAAAGGTCGGTTCCTGGAAAAGGCACCATGAAGGACATTTGGAATATGTCAAGATCTATACCTTTTATAAAATCAACTGTCTCCTGGATGGATTCGAGCGTTTCCGTTGGATGCCCTATAATAAAATACCCCTTGGTAATAATACCCGCCTTCTTGGTCATAGTTAGGGCCTTCTTGATATTCTCTAACTTTGTGCCCTTCTTTATAAAATCAAGTATCCTTTGGGAGCCGCTCTCTATGCCGTAGTTTATCTGCCAACACCCTGCCTTCTTCATCAATGATAGGGTATCCGGATCTATTGCATTCACGTTAGAGGCACAATCCCAGCTCACATCCAATTTCTCTTCTATGACGCGATTACAGAACTCTACAAGCCGCTTTTTATAGATTACAAAATTCTCATCCTCAAAGCTAATGCTCCTTATATGGTACGTCTTTATAAGGAACTTAATCACATCTATATATAAGAGGCACTGTGGGCCCTAGTGACATTACCAAAGACATTCCTGGCACAGAAGATACATTTGAACGGGCAACCCCTTGATGAAATCAAGGATATGTTCGGTAGCCTGTCGATTCTTGCTGCAGACTGCTGGTAGTGCTGTAGTAGATCTGGCAGCATATCCCATGCCGGATATGGCAAGGTATCG
>CAZOIE010000102.1:0-5986 GCA_964579905.1 uncultured Planctomycetia bacterium | reverse complement strand
TAATATGCCGAATATAGTGATTATGGCTCCGAAGGATTTGGGCGAGTTTAATGAAATGCTCAAGTTTGCTGTGGATTATAAAGGTCCTATAGCCATACGGTATCCAAGAGGGAAAGGTGCTAAATTAACAGAAAAAACAAAGAGTATTCAGATTGGCAAGTCAGAGGTTTTAAATGACGGAAGCGATGTTGCAATTTTAGCTTTAGGTAGCATGGTGGGCACATGCATTGAGGTTGCCCGCGAACTTGAAAAAGAAAATATAAAAGTTACTCTTATAAATTCAAGATTTGTAAAGCCATTTGACGTAGAACTGATAAAAGGAATTTCTTCCAAGTGCAGGACTCTAGTATGCATAGAGGAGGGTGTTGTAGAGGGAGGCTTTGGTAGCTATATTCTTAGGCTATTAAAGGAAAATGATATAGAATTTAATAAGACAAAGGTTATAGGGTTGCCCAACGCTTTTATAGAACACGGCGCAAGAGATTTACTTCTTGATAAATACGGGCTTTCCAAAGAACATATATTAAAAATCATAAAGGGCATCATTCAATAAACAAAGCTATGCCGCGTATAAAAATTGCAAAGGGTAGATGTAAATCATGTGAACTATGTGTGATTTATTGCCCAAAGGGATTAATAGAAATAGATAGCTCCTTAAATAAAAGGGGTTATAGGGTTGCAAAAATGAAGAAGGATTCTTCTTCAGGGGAATGCACAGGTTGTGGCTTTTGTGCTATGGTGTGTCCTGAGGTGGCGATAGAGGTATTGAGAAAAAATAAATAATATGGCAAAAATACTTTTAAGTGGTAATGAGGCTGCTGCAGAAGGTGCAATACGCGCTGGATGTAAATTTTATGCTGGGTATCCGATAACCCCGCAAAATGAACTTATAGGGTATATGTCCAAGAGGTTGCCGGAAGCAGGCGGTGCCTTTATTCAGGCTGAAAGCGAGATAGCTGCGATAAATATGGTTTTTGGGGCCTCGCTTACCGGAACACGCGCTATGACATCAAGCTCTAGCCCTGGTATTAGTCTTAAACAGGAGGGGATATCATACTTGGCCGCTTGTAAATTACCTGCAGTTGTCATAAACGTTATGAGGGGAGGCCCAGGCCTTGGCAATATAGCCCCTGCACAATCAGATTATTTTCAGGCAACGAAGGGTGGTGGGCACGGAGATTATCACTTGATAGTGTTAGCGCCCGATTCGGTGCTTGAGATGTTTGAGCTAACCTATCTTGCATTTGATTTGGCGGATAAATATAGGACGCCTACCATGGTTCTTGCTGACGGTGTATTGGGTCAGATGATGGAACCTATCGATATAAAACGAACGATTAAGAAGAATTTTCCAAAGAAACCTTGGGCCTTGGTAGGTTGCAAGGGTAGAGAGCCAAATGTCGTCAGATCTCTCTTAATAGATGTTGATAAACTGGAGAATCTAAATAGAGTACTTCAAAAGAAATATTTGCGCATCAGAGAAGAGGAGGTAAGGTTTGAAAGCCTCTTTCTCAAAGACAGTGAAGTTGTGCTTGTTGCATACGGCACTATGGGTAGAATATGTAAGACGATAGTAGGAAAGCTTAGAAAGGAAGGGCTAAAGATCGGCCTTATAAGACCTATAACATTATGGCCATTTCCGGTAGACATAATAAAGAGAACAGCCAAGAATCTTAAATGTATACTTGTTGTTGAGATGAATACAGGGCAGATGGTTGAAGATGTAATGCTTTCTGTTGAGGGAAGGTGTTCTGTTAAGTTTTATGGAAGGACCGGCGGTGCCGTTCCGTCTCAAGGTGAGATTATTAAAAAGATAAAGGAGCTTTTTAAATGAAAACCAATGTTCGTCCAAGGTCACTACGTAACGTGCCGACTCATTATTGTCCTGGTTGTGGCCATGGTATTGTACATAGGATTATCTGTGAGGTAATAGACGAGTTAGGCATTAGGGAAAGGACCGTTGGCATCGCGCCGGTAGGGTGTGCTGTTATTGCATATGATTACTGGGATTTCGATGTTACAGAGGCAGCCCATGGAAGGGTGCCTGCGGTTGCAACCGGCATAAAACGCTCAAGACCCGATCTTTTTGTATTTGGTTATCAGGGTGACGGAGACCTTGCTGCGATAGGGACCGCCGAGATAGTACATGCTGCATCGCGCTCAGAAAATATTAGCATAGTGTTTGTTAATAATACGGTATACGGTATGACAAGTGGTCAGATGGCACCGACGACCCTCCTTGGCCAAAGAACCCTTACAACACCCCTTGGCAGGGATGTCAAAAGGGATGGCCCGCCTTTAAAGCTTACCGATATGCTTACTAAGTTAGACGGAGTAAGGTATATAGAGCGTACCTCTATTCACAAACCCCAGGAGATTATTAAGACAAAAAAGGCAATTCTAAAATCATTTAAGATGCAATTAGATAATAAAGGGTTTTCTCTGGTAGAGGTTTTGTCGATGTGTCCAGTGTGCTGGGATATGTCACCAAAGGATTCGGTTAACCGCGTTCAAGAAGAAATGGTTCCAATGTTTCCTCTGGGTATTTTATGTGACAAATAAAGAATATATGGTATGGAAAAATCTATAATTTGCGCCGGTTTCGGTGGACAGGGCATTATGTTTATGGGAAAGCTCATTGGCTATGCCGCCATGAAACTAAACTATAATGTCACGTGGATAAGTTCATATGGAGCCGAAGCAAGAGGTGGGGCCTCATACTGTATGGTTATAATATCGGATAACCCCATACCCTCACCCGTTGTAGAAGAGCCTGATATTTGTATCGTAATGAACAATCCCTCCTTTGAAAAGTTCAGTAAGAAGCTAAAGAAAAAAGGTCTTCTTATTATGAATTCCTCAATGATTGAAGATGGAAATTCTACAAGAAAAGATATTAGATCTGTTAAAGTCCCAATGACAAGACTAGCATTCTCTCTTGGCAATACCAGGGTTTCCAATATGGTAGCCCTGGGTACATTTATCTTAAAGGAAAGGATTTTTGATTTGGATTCTATTTTGAAGATCCTTGAGGAGTTTATCCCTTCCCACAGAAGAAATCTCCTAGATATCAATAAGAAAGCACTTGTAAAAGGTTATGAGTTCGCAAAAAGATATAAGAGTTAGATTTGCACCAAGTCCTACCGGCAATCTGCATGTAGGGGGTGCTCGAGCCGCCCTATTTAACTGGCTATTTGCAAGGAATAAAAATGGCAAGTTTATATTGCGCATCGAAGATACGGATAAAACCCGCTCAGACAAAGCCTACTTTGATAATATAATCGAAGGTTTGGAATGGCTTGGCTTAACATGGGATGAAGGCCCTTATTTCCAGAGCGAGAGACTAGAAATATACCAAGAGTTTGCAGATAAACTTCTTAAACAGGATAAGGCATATTACGAAGGTCAAGCCATAAGGTTTAAGAATGAGAAGGAGAAGGTGATAGTTGATGACCTTGTCCACGGTAAGATAGAGATTGATACCTCTATCTTAGACGATCTGGTTCTTATGAAATCGGACGGTCTACCAGCGTATAATTTTGCCTGCGTGGTCGATGATGCAACCATGAATATTACCCATATCATAAGAGGCGATGACCACATATCAAACACCCCCAAGCAGATACCTCTTTATAAGGCCCTTGGGTTTAAACTGCCCAAGTTTGCACATGTTCCATTGATATTGGGCGAAGATCGCTCAAGACTCTCTAAAAGACACGGCGCAACCTCAATAACCGACTATAAAAAAGAGGGTTTCTTATCTAGTGCGATGGTAAACTACCTTACGCTTCTTGGATGGTCAAGTGCTTCAAACAAAGAGGTTATATCTTTAGAAGATACAATTAAGGAATTTAAGCTATCACGCGTCAATAAAACGGGCGCAGTTTTTGATATAGAAAAGCTCAGATGGATGAACTCTGTTCATATAAAGGAGTGTAGCGCAGATAAGCTGATAGAGTTAATACAGCCCTTTCTTAAGGAAAAACAGTTAGGTACGCTCGATGATAAGTGGTTTAGAAAGTTCGTAGATCTTTTTAAGATAAGGGCAAAGATCCTGCCCGATTTTCTAAATGAGGCAGAGTATTTCTTTATGGATAGGATAGATTATGATAGGGAGGCTTTGGAAAAGTTTAAGAAAAAACCAGGAGTAAAAGAAAACCTAGCACAATTAAAAGGTAAAATTTCTCTTTTAGATGAATTGACGCTAGAAAATACAGAGGAAGCTCTAAGAACTTTGTCAAAGGAGCTAGGTATATCGGCCGGCGAACTAATACATCCTTCAAGGCTGTTTCTCACAGGTAAAACAGTCGGACCAGGAATTTTCGATATATTTGAGCTTCTTGGGAAAGATAAAGTCTTAACGCGGCTTGAGAGCGGAATAAAATGTCTATAGATAGAAATGTATTTTTTGTAAAACATGGCTGGTTATTAACGAGCACATTTGTTTTAATCGTTGGCTGGGCAGTTATTGTGCATCTTTTAAAGATTGAAGGTAGGGTACAGGACGATATTAATAAAGCAATAGTAGAAACAGCGATGGATCTTGAGTTTCTAAAGGTTGAATCTCAAAAGGAACAGTAGAGCATGCTTACAAAGGTCTTAGGGTGGTTTTGGATAACTATAGGTATAATATTTTTACTAAAGCCTGAGATATTAAAAAGAAGGATGCAAAGAAAAAGTGCAAAGAAGCTCAAGAAATTTATGTTCATGATAGCTGTAACCTTAGGAACCCTTTTAATAGTATCTGGCTGGAAATTTCCTGGCGGTGGAGTCTTATCAAAAATTATTATTATTTTTGGGATTATTGGTATTATAAAAGGTTTCTTTTTCCTTAAGACAAAGGCCATAGAGAAAATAGTAGAGTGGTATAGTCAAAAGCCATTGATATTCTATCGAATTAGCGCATCTGTCCATGTTCTTATAGGTGTGGTAATTCTCTTATCCCGCAGGTAGGATTTTCCCTTAATTTTCAAATCAACATATCGTTTTATAATATTCATATAAATATCAATACTTATAAAAAACTTAAAAATAAGATTTTGTAAAAAAAGATTTCTTTGATATAATACCTAGAAAATCTCGCTTAACGAAAGGAACTGGTCTATGATGAAATCAATATCTAGAATGTTACATAGCCGAAAGCCCCTCCATAGCCATCTCGTAATATCGATTTTTCTTCTTCTGGTCACATGCTTTACTGCAAATATTGAAGCTGCTGAATCAAAGCCCAATTTTGAACTTTTGGATGCTGTCAAAAACGGGGTGTTTAATATAGGCCCTGGAAAGGGTACCGCTAAAAGGGAATTTAATGAGGCCGCAGGTAAAGATGTTATGCGGTTTGATTACTCAGTTCCCAAAGGTTCGATCATAGGTGTTTGGACAAAGGAATATCCAACTGGGCTTACACAGGAAACTGTGGATGCTGTTAAGATTGGCGTTAATGTCACAAATGATAACCAGGTTAAGCAGGTTTCAGTGATCCTGGAGATTAAGGGTACAAAAGAGGTTCAATTAGTACCACTTACCATTAAACCCGGCTGGAACTACTTTAGAGAATCGATTAATTGGAGCGCAATTGGAGACCTAAATGAAGTTGTTTTCGTAATTAGCCCAATGGCGGTTGGTCCATTATCAGTTAGTCCTATAGGGGTTAGCCCTATGGAGATTAGTGAGGCAGTAAGCGGAACACTATATTTTGATGTAGAGTTTAGTAAATTAACTTTCCTTGAGAAAAACTTTACCTTTGTAAAGGTAGGATTTGTATTTTTGGCTGCTCTTTTTTTGGCGCTCATGAGTGCTCTTATGGGTATGGTTTTTGGTCGGCTTAGTTCTAAAGCTAAGCCACGAAAAATATCTGATGATAAAACCTCAACGCTCTCGAGAATTAAAAAGGACTTGCTCTATGGTACAGTTATCGTCTTGATTGTAGGGGTTGCACTTTGTATTTACTCTTTAGGTACCATATCCTGCCTTGAGATTAATTTTG
>CAZOIE010000101.1:0-5991 GCA_964579905.1 uncultured Planctomycetia bacterium | reverse complement strand
TCTCTGGCGAAGGTTAAAATTTCCAAATCCTATAACCGCTTCACATAAAATATCGGCGAGGTGTAATGGAAATCGATATTGGTTTCGCTCAATAATAAAAATCTCTCCCTCTTTTGGCCAAGGACAAAATACTTTCCATGCATGAGGTATATTAAAGTCTATTGTTATCCTATTAACGCTAATATCATCCAGTGGGAATAAAAACAAACTTTTCCCTGGAACCAAGCCAAAGTGTCGGTCTAAATAACCCCTATGCCCATGCTTTCCTAAAACACCGGGTTTAATGCTATATTCGAACTTTACCTGTTCTATTCCTTTAGAAGCTATTGTATATATATTCTGCTTATACAAACGATCGTATCCAGCTATGTCTCCTTCTGTAGAAGATATCTTTAGAGATTTGCCCTTTAAATCACTTGCCTTTAAGTTCTTTAGATTGATGTACTCGGAAAGATTCTGTTCAGACAAGACCAAGTCAGAACTTATAGGTTTATTAAAGATGGCCGTTATATCTATTACGCCCTCTTGAGGATTAACTATGCTAACTCTATACAGAATATTGATTTCATTATCATCGATACCATAACCATTAAAAGATATCGATATAACCAATAGGAAAAACAATAAATAGGAAATTGATTTAATCTTCACTATTTTTCTTTCTTTTAGCGTTATAAAAACCCGAAGCTAGTTAACAATCACTTTTTACATTGCTTACAAACCATATCGTGCATACATTTTACAAAACAACTAACAAATGCATGTATAACCATTAATAGCACGATCTGTCCAAACAATCCCCAGCTCATAATCACCTCCTATGCCTTATTTTTTAAAACCGCATGCTCCTTTTATATGTGATAATGCATGCTCTATTTTATTAATTCTGCGATATATATTTATATTCATCAAGCATGATGAAATCATATACACCGCCACTGCAGCAATCAATAGTTTCTTGTAAGCAGGGCTTATTTCTGGCATTTTGCCTCCTTTTAAATAGAATCAGTTAAAGGTAATTTCCTAACTCTCCGTCGGCAAATAGGTTATAACATAACGAATTCATTGTCAAGAAATTACACTATGCGCATTGACACTCTGACGTCTTGGAATCGCTACATTCTTTCAGGGAGCCCATCTTAAACTCTAAGGTCTTTTTCGTATCCTTCCGCAAAGAGTTGTGGATGGGGCAACGGTGCGCTGCCTGCTCTAATACGGTTAACTGTTCGGCTGTATACTCCTTCGGCAAGAAAACTACCGCATCAACCGCCTGTATATGTGGATCATCGCCTGTTTTTGTAGCCTCTGCCGAAACCTGTACCCTTGTTCCGGAAATGCTAAAGCCGGTTCTCTTGGCTACTATCTCCATGGCCATAGTAACACAGCTTGCGTATGACGCTAAAAACACATCCATCGGCGAAAAGCTTTTGCCGCTACCGCCGCAACCAACCGGCGCATCAATAAGCAGTTTACGATCTGGCTCCATAGCTACTTCGCCATGTATATTATCTTTCAATGTTAAGACAAGTTTGCCTTCCATTTTATCTTCCTCCCTTTGATGCTAAAATGCTTATAGTTATAAAACAAATGCTGCCCACAAGTATAGCAAAGCCTGATAAAAATAACCATATTTTTCTCAAGCTCTCTGCTTATAGATAATAACCTGCCAAAAGGTGCGCGCATACCTCTTGGCATACTTACATCTTAGCAGCATCCACAAAAATCCTTACAAGCCTTTGCCAGGGCTTTTAATGATTCGGTTTTGGATGCATCTTTTGGCTTTACGTCAACTTGGATACCTTCCTGTGTTTCTTTTACATTGCACTCGAGCTGATCACAAAACCCACTTAAGTTACTGCAACAGTCACCCATCTGTATCACCTCCTTTCTATTCTATTGTTCGATAACATTCGAACTATAAAGATAAAAAAATATTTATCCAAAAAAATCCTTTATGCTCTTAATAACATCTTCATTGACACTGCAGCGATGGTTCTGCCCCTCTCTTTCACAGTTAATAAGGCCGGCGTTCTGCAGCTCTTTAAAGTGGTGAGAGATTGTTGATTTCGATAGTTTCATGCAGCTACATATTTTTGTAAAAGCCTTTTGAAGCGTTCCGTTTGTCGGGCAACACGAACTACCATCCTGTTTAAACTGCGAGACTCTTCCTTGCTTGCCGGTGCAACATTGTTTGTATATCATAAGGAAGATCTTAAGCCTCTGCTCATTTGATAATGCCTTAAATATCTTTGAATAGTTCGATAGTTTCATGACATTAGAAGTATATCATCTCTTCCAAATTCTGTCAATAGCTTTTTTTAATTTTTTGGGTAGACTGGATAAGCTAATTATTCAAAATAGATAGTAGCCGCACAAAATGATATTATCCTATGCGATCGCCATTTATGTTTATCTTTTAACGCTAACAAGTTCGTGTCCTACATCCAGCCACTCTTCTAAGCCACCCTTGTAATCAAGAACATTTTTATATCCTAATTTTTGCAACTCTTGAGCTGCCTTTGTGCTGGCACCACATGCAAAACCACCGCAATAAACTATGATGTTGTCAGACTTTGACAGATACTTAGCTGCGGTTTTCTTATTAATCTTATCATAGGGAAGCGATACAGCCCCTTTTATATGCCCGTTTTTATAACTCTCGGCAGATAAGGCATCCACAAGTACATAACCCTCTCCGGAGTTTCGGATTTTCTGGAACTGTTTATAGGTAATTTCCTTAACGCCGTGTTTCTCGGCTGCATTCCTGGACACCTCATCGAAACGTATCTTTACATGCTCATGTAAAGAATCCTCTGTAGAACAGGCCCCGCAGCCAGCAAAGGTATATGTAGCAGTAAAGAGCGCTAAAAACAAACTAACCCCTAATAAAAATATCAGTCTTTTCATTCTATCCTCCTTTTTTCTTACTTCATTCAATATAATGATACCATGCCAGTATCATTTTGTCAAGGCTCTATTTTCCTTCTGCATTAAGTTTGTTTTTATGGGTAGGTTATTTTTGATTGGCCCTTATCTTCAAAGTTGTACTTCTCAACATTTACAAGCTTACCTTCAAGGTAATATTCAACCCTCGCCCAGGGCGAAATGTCCCTTTTGTCCTCTAAGTTTCGATAGGCGCTAATAGTAAACGATCCAAAACCCTTTATCTCCTTTACATAATCGTAATCTTTAAGCTTATCATCACTACTCTTTGGTGAGTGGAAAAGAAGTTTCATGGTAGAGTCATTGGATATCCTAAGGCCTGAACTTGATTGTTTTACAACCTTTTCGGTATCGGCATACTGTACATCATTAGAAATTATCTCATACTGACATGGAAAACCGTCGCCATCTTCGACAAATATTACTGTCTTATCAGCGGGCGGTATGGTTATCCATGTTGCAGTAACATCGCCTATCTTCGTGGGCTCTTGCCCTATCGGAAATGGGCTCTCTATCGGATGGCTCTTGTATTCATATTCCTGAGCATAAACAACATTACCTCCTAAAATTAAAGTAAGGCATAATATAATTATTATCATTGTACCGCTAATTCCTGTAGTTTTTTTGCGCTATCATCTTCACTCATTCCCATGCTTAGGTATACTTTTTTTAATTTCTGGGTGGCTGAGTCTTCTTGTGCAGCGTTTCCAGCTTGCCTTGACCGTGTTAGAATATCTTCAAGCACAATGACCGCTGAATCATTATCTTTAACTTGGATATAGCCATCTGCCAGCCTGTCTCTTAGGTGTATATACTGAACTTCATCCAAGAACGGCCAACCATTGAATGTTGCATTATTCAACACTGCTATAGAATCATCCGCTCTACCTCTTTCAAGATAGATATCTACTATTTCATTTACATAATTATAATAATCTTCGCTAGGTCCAGAGCCCATAATGGAATTCATGAAGGAAACCTTTTCCTCTTGCGGTAAATGCGCTATCCCGCCCTCATAGGCACTCACGGTCTTTTCAAGGTACTCAAGCTCTTTGTCCTTATTTCCAATCTTTTCATATAACATAGCGACTAGACTATACTGCATTGGAAGATCAGGCTCTTTCTCATCATATAGCTCCTCAAACATCCTTATAGCCTTTAGCATATAATCCTCTGCCTTCTTGTGCTTATCAAGCCTATAGTAGTACATACCTATATTTCTTAGGTTTATCGCAACCTCCTTACTAGTTTTACCAAACTCCCTTTCTGCAAACTTCATTGTTTTCTTCTCGCCCTTTAAAGCCACCTTTACGCTGCCAACCTTAGCACAGAGCATTCCTGCATCAACCGCCGCTTTCCACTTACCCTTGGGAGAGGAAGGACTATGAGGCCTATCCTTTGCAAATGCCAAAGAACTAAAAGAGATCACAATAAGAGTAACAATAAAAACCTTGATCAATTTTTTCATATGTTTTCTCCTACTACTAACACTTTAGAAAATTTATCCCAATGAACAAATAACTTTGTGTTTTTCATTGCTCGCTTTTAAGATTTCTATAAATTCCTCTTTCGTATATTTGCAAAGAGCCTTGTCATTGTGACTATAAAAATTAAGTGCAATTTTGTAAAATTCTTCTTCTTCAGATTCGTTTAAATCTAGCTTAACTCGTAATATCAAATCAAAATTTTCTAGCTCCTTGTTTTTCCCAGAACAATTCCCCTCCGTTAAATCAACAAAAATTGTTTTGAAGCCTAAAAAACAATGAATTTGAGGAATATATTCTAATCCATAGCTATCAAGAATTTCTCCGACACCGGTGATTATCTCATCATTTAACTTATAAAACCCAATAAACTTTGAAATTGGAAGACCAATTTCTTGAGCCAATAAGGCAATTGCTGCATGCTTTGTTGTGCAAGTTCCCTTATTTTCCTCAAATATCAGATATGGGTCATTTCTATCTGAATTATATCCATAAGGAAGGCTCTTAACCCACTTACAAGCTTCATGAAACTCACTAATTCCCTTTTCGATAAATTTTTGACTTATATCACCTGCCAATTCTATTTCTTTATTTGGGAAGTTTTCTATTGCGTTCATTATATCTTTTTGTTAATTGGATTAAAAAAATGGCAAAGAGGTAGGAAATCCGCTAAGTGCAACTTCCTAACCCTCCGTATTTCAATAAGTTACAACATAACTCTTTTTGTGTCAAGAAATTAAAGATTCTACGCGTTTTCTTCTATTTTCTTTCTTTTTACTGGAATTTCGCTTTGAATGAACATCATTTGGGCATTAAAAAATAAGTGGCTAACTGCCGAGTAGGTTCCGTAATTAAATTTTACCACTGTATAAAATTTCCTTTTGATAAAACAGATTAACTCTTTGCTTGGAATCAAAACAAGTCATCGACGCCTTCTAGTTCTACTGCGGCGGTCTTTTCGCCTGCCGCGAGGCCCAAAGCTAAGTTTAAATTTAGGGGGTTGGGTAAATTTTTCTTTAGGGAATTCAGGGTGCTCAGCAATGGGCAGAGCAGTCTTAATGAGCTTTTCAATATTACCAACATCCTTACCCTGTTCAGGCGTTGCAAAAGAAATCGCGCGACCCTCATGGCCTGCGCGTCCCGTACGACCTATGCGATGCACATAATTCTCAACATCATCGGGTAGGTCATAGTTTAAAACAAGCTCTATGCCGACAACATCAATACCCCTGGCTGCGATATCAGTCGCTATAAGTACTCTGTATCGCCCTGTCTTAAAACCCTCAAGGGCTTCTTTGCGCTGACCAAGCGAACGATCCGAATGTATCTCAGCAGCACTATGGCCTAACTCTTTTACACGTCGTGTAATCTTTTGGGCCCCGATTTTTGTACGTGAAAAAAGCAGGACTGAGCCATGATACTGCTCAAGCAATTTTCCCTTCAGTTGTTTTTTTTCGCTCTTTTTAATAATAAATATTTCCTGTACTATACGTTCTGCCGTTGTACCAGACGGGGCAACCTCCACATTCACGGGAAGCCTGATGTGCGAGGTAGCTATCGGTTC
>CAZOIE010000100.1:0-6022 GCA_964579905.1 uncultured Planctomycetia bacterium | reverse complement strand
TTAAGGTTTCACATAGGGCAACTCCTATTTTTTTTCCAATGGCAACCTTGATATATAGTTCAACGCTTGAGATCGAAAGGGATTCTCGAATAGAGGCGAGGCTAAACCTATTTGAACTTCTAGTGCCTTTAAATAAAGAGACAGCAATTTCATCGCAAGGGGCATTTTTGCAGATACCTAATAGAATATCTAGGATTTTATCCTTTTCGCTACTCATTATTTTTTCCGATTTGCACGTTTTCAAATCTAGCAGCTGAGGCACCATGTGCCACATGCATTGTTTGGACGGGTTCACCTTTGCCGCAGTTTGGAACACCCCATATGCGCCAGGAGTCCTTATTAGCTACTCCTGTGCAGCTTTTCCAGAACTCAGGCGTTATCCCTGTATATATAGGATTTTTAAGAACCTGCTCCACTTTGCCATTTTTAATTTCCCAAGCGATTTCAGTGCCGAATTGAAAGTTTAATCTGATGTCATCGATCGACCAACTTTTATTGGTTGATAGTAGGATTCCATCCTTTGTATCAGAAATTAACTCATCGAGCGTCGGCTTCCCAGGAAGCAGATTTATATTGGTCATCCGAATAAGAGGAGGGTGGTTCCAATCCTGCGCACGCATACAACCATTACTCTCCTGATTAAGCTCTGCGGCGGTCTCTCGCGAGGTCAAATACCCCACAAAGAGCCCGTCTTTGATTATGTCGCTTCTTACGGCCCTGGTCCCTTCATCGTCATATCCGAAGCTTCCAACGCCACCAACGGCTGTAGCATCGTTAACAATATTTACATGCTTTGAACCGTACCTAAAGTTGTTTAATTTATCCAGCGTTAAGAAACTACCGCCGGCAAAGCTCTTCTCATACCCTAAGACTCTATCAAGCTCAACAGGATGGCCGCAAGACTCATGTATTTGTAAGGCCAGTTGAGAGCCCTCCAGGATAATGGTTATTTTTTTAGAAGGGCATTCCTTCGCAGTAAGCAGCATCAGCGCTTCATCTTTAATCTTTTTTGCACCGGCAATTAAATCTAATTGCTCTATGTATTCATATCCAGCTTGCGTAATACCAGATCGGTAGGAAGAGGGATAACTCCTCTTTTGAACCTCATCACCTGAAACGGCTAGTATCTCAGAGTAGCCGAGACTCTCTACTAGCTCCTGCTCAATATCGGAACCCTCAGTACTTATAAACATCTTTTTAGTTTTATAAAACTCTAAGCCCGATGTAGCCGTTTGTATGTTCTTATGAGACAAGATTGCATGATTAGCAGAAAGCAGAAGGTCTAGTTTCGCTTTAAGAGGGAGAGCGAAAGGATCTATTCGGCAGGTGCTTTTAAAGGTATCCTTAATCGCAGGACGAAGCTTAAAATCAATCTTTTTATCTCCCCGCAGGCAGGATGAGAAACGTGCAATCCGTATAGCCCTATCTACTGTCTCAATTAATTCATCTTTATCTAGAAAGGAGGTAGAGGCAAATCCCCAACTTCCATCAACCAATACCCTTACTGCACAGCCACTACCGTTTCTATGGGAAATGTTGCTGACATAGTCCTTTTCTACAACGATATTTTCTTCGTTTATATGACAATATCGAATGTCGCCGTAGTATATGTCTTTACTCTTTAGATATTTGAGCGTATCAAAAAATAATTCTTTCATAGTTAATTTTATAGGGTTATTTTTGAGATTGACTATAACATACGCGATATCAATTTTCAAGCAAATTGAGTCATATTACAATAAAAACTCTTTTTTATTGACATTGACTTCCGCATAGGATATTTTTAGATGACAAATGAATAAAACATTTCAAACATTTTTTATAATATCTATATTTCTCTTTGTTAATACCGCAGTATGTATTTTTACAGTGCAAGGGGAGGATGTAAGTGATATTGTTCAAAAAGGTACCCAAAAATTAAACTCCAAAGAATATGTTAGTGCAATAGCATATTTGAAAAAAGCCCTTAAAATTTTCCCATCCAATACTCAAGTAAAGCAGCTTTTAGCGATTAGCCTCAATAATCGTGCCCTTGAACTACAGGATGAGGGAAGGATAGATGAGGCGATTACCCTCCTTGAGGAGGCGGTTGAATTGTATGATAGTGAAACTGGCAGGGAAAATCTGTCAAAACTACTTCATCACAAGGCGACAATCCTGTATAACAACCAAAATCTTACCGAGGCCCTCAAATACACAAAGCTCTCACTTGGCTATTGGAGTAAAACCTATAATGCACTTTTACTTACTGGGAAGATTTACTATGACTTTGAGAACTTGGATAAAGCAATGGACTATTTTTTAAAGGCACAGAAATTGAATCCTAATGATAAAAAACTGTCTGAAGCCATACAAAAGGTAAAAAATGAGAAGTCTAAAAAGAAAAAGTTCAAAAAGATACCTAGCGCAAAGTTTGTGATAAGATATGATGATAAAAAGTTTAAGATCGATCAATATAAATTTAGAAATCTTCTCAGGGAGGCATATAGAATAATAGGGCAGGACCTGGGGTTGTTCCCTTCAGACAGAATAGTTGCAATACTATATAGCCCTGAAAGTTATAAGAGTATCAAGGGGCTGCCACCTCAGGTGACCGGTCTTTTTGATGGAAAAATTCACATTCCGCTTCGTGAAAATGTAAGCGATATTAAGCAATACAAGGCAATCGTTTATCATGAATACACACACGCACTTATCCATAATATCTCGAAAGGAAGGTGTCCCACATGGCTTAATGAAGGTATTGCAAAATATGAGGAATCAAGGATCATGACACCTGATTTAAAGATATTAAAAACGGCCATAAAGAATAAATCGCTTCTTGGCCCATCAAATTTAGACAAAGTTTTTTATATGATTTTACATAAAAGGCAGTTGACTAAAAACGATATAGTATTGATAGACCTAGCCTATGAAGAGTCGTATACATTGGCTAAATATTTGCTTAATAGATATAGGAGAGCTCATATTCAGAAGATGCTTAAGGCCTTTGCTAGGGGTAAGTCTTTGGATGAGGTTTTAAGGAGTGAGCTTCGTACCACCAGCGAAAAATTGCAGAAAGAATGGATCAAGTATATAAAAGGAAAATACCTTTAAGGGAATAAATTAGATGGTTAAAGGGAATTCAAAATTTAAATATGGATGTGTGGCAATAATAGGTAAGCCGAATGTCGGTAAGTCTACTTTGTTAAATAATTTACTATCAGAGAAAATTGCAATAGTTTCCAAGAAGGCTGAAACGACCAGACATAGAATATCTGGAATTTTTACCGGAAAGGATATGCAGGTAGTTTTCATTGACACACCAGGAATACATAAGCCATTCTACATTTTAGGAGAACAACTTGTCAGGACCGCTAAAGCCTCTGTGCAATATGCGGACATTATACTCTTTCTAGTAAATGTCATAAGTGGGTTAAAAGAAGAGGATTTGCGAATAATCGAATTTCTTAGGGAGTCTAAGAAACCTGTTATTCTATTAATAAATAAGATTGATCTTGTAAGCAAATCTAAAGCACTTCCTATAATAGATGAAATATCCAAATTGTTTGAGTTTAAAGAGATTGTGCCAATTTCTGCTATAAATAAAGCTGACATTAAGAGAGTGTTGGGTGTTATTAAGAGCTATATCCCGGAAGGCCAGAAATTATATGAAGATGATGTAATTACAGACAGGAGCATAGAGTTTCTGGTGTCAGAGCTGATACGAGAGAAAACATTGGAATTGACAGAGGAGGAGGTTCCTCATTCTATAGCCGTTTTGATAGAGGAGTTCAAAAAACGAGAAGAGCAGGATCTTTTTTATATTAAAGCGATGATATATGTGGAAAGGGTATCACAAAGACGAATAGTTATTGGGCATAAAGGATCTCTTATTAAAAAAATTGGACAAGCCGCCAGAGCGGATGTAGAAGATTTGATTGGAAAGAAGGTTTTTTTGGATATATGGGTCAAAGTTATGGATAATTGGAGAAGGGATCCGAATGCAATTAAAAAATTTGGGTATATTGAATGAAAGCAATTTTTAAGAGAAGAAGATCGGAGAAAGAATGCATTGGGGCCGGGAGGGTTTCAAAACTCCAGATTTTTATATCGAAGAAGACGGGCAAGGCAATGACCGATTTCCAAATGACAAAAAATAAAGATAGGATATTGGTTGCTGTCTCAGGAGGCAAGGATAGCCTGTCCCTGTTAAAGATCTTGCATTACCGTAAGCAGTTTATACCTATTGATTATGAATTACTAGCGCTGCACATTCGATCTGACTATAGGTGTTCCGGGTGTGTTCATATAGATCAACTCGAAGATTTCTTTAAGAGCAACGGTTATGCATACAGAATCGAGGATATGAAGATCAAGAAACAGGACAAAGAAAAGGTATCATGTTTTTGGTGTTCTTGGAACAGGAGAAAAGTAATTTTTGAGACGGCCTCGAAGCTCGGATTTAATAAGGTTGCCTTTGGGCACCATAAAGATGATGTTGTTGAGACTATACTCTTAAATATGTTTTTTCAAGGAGAGGTAAGTGCCATGGTTCCAAAGTTGGACTTTTTTAGTGGTAAACTTCAAGTAATTAGACCATTTTTTTACGTCGAAGAAGAGGAGCTGGTAAGATTTGCAAGGCAGTCAAATTTCCCAAAGCAGCAGTGCCTGTGCCCCAATAGCAATATTTCAAAACGAAAATTAATAAAAGATATTATCAAGAATTTTCAAAAGGAGTGTCCTGATATAAAAACAAACATAATGCGAAGCTTGACCCGCATTAATAAGGATTATCTTATTAACCCACCGAAGAAGGGTGCAGTAGGTAAATTCAGAAATCCCATAAAGAAATTCTTACTCAACGCTCGGACCTTTTAAAGTTATTTACAATTTTTTTTCTCTATGGTATATTACAGCTAAATTATGGAGGTAGTATATGTTTGGTATAGGAATGCCAGAGTTAATATTAATTTTAGTTATTTGCCTTTTAATCTTTGGGGCTGCAAGGCTGCCTGAAATTGCGAAATCTTTAGGAAAATCTATCGGGGAGTTTAAGAAAGCGGTAAAAGATAAGAAGGATGATGTAGATAAAGAAAATAAAGATATCCCTAAGACATAAGCTACATAATAGCGAGATCAAATCCAATATCCTCAATTCCTGCCTACTCGGCTATCTCCCTGCGGGGATGCCTAATTGGTCGAAGACCTACTAGGCTAAGAAAGAGTTAATTATGCATAAGGAAAAAAGACTTACATTAATTGAACATCTGGATGAGCTGCGCAAAAGAATTATAATCTGCCTAATCGCAACTGTAGCAAGTTCCTCAATATGCTATCTAAAATCAAAAGAACTGCTGGAATTGATTATAAGGCCGTTGCCAAATGCTGTCTTTATTAGTCCTGTTGAGGTATTTGTTGTCTATATAAAGGTTTCATTGTTTTGTGGCTTGGTTCTAGCTTGCCCTATAATTCTGTTTCAAGTGTGGAAGTTTGTAGCGATTGCACTGACAAAGAGTGAGCGTAAATACTTAGCATATATTGTTCCATCATCGGTTATCCTCTTTCTAGTAGGGGGGATGTTCGCCTACTTTATAATCATACCTTTTTCAGTGAAATTTCTGCTGGGATTGGCTAGCGAGCATGTAGTTGCAATGATATCGGTGAATAGATTCATCAACTTTGTAGGCATATTGACTCTTGCAACCGGCGCAATCTTTGAATTACCGTTAGTTATTCTATTTTTGAGCTCGATTGGACTTGTTACTCCAAAGAAATTAAGGAGTAACTATAAGTTTGTTATAGTACTGGTATTTATAATAGCTGCCATGATAACCCCCACCCCAGACGTTTTTACCCAGCTTCTTGTTGCCCTGCCCATGCTACTGCTTTATGAGGTGTCAATTTGGCTCTCACATATCCCAAAAGGCCCTAAAGAGGGCAAATAGGGCAAAATCCCACTTTATATTTAAAATTTCTATTAAATATAATATGTAATACTTTCATAGTCAAGTAACATTTTTACTCTCTTTTGCTTTCTTAT